>DZBA01000005.1 GCA_022729775.1 Anaerolinea thermophila
TTTTGGCTGGGCGCGAAATTCAACCTTCCGGCGTGCCAAAGATGATTCAAGGCATTATCCTGGTCTGTCTCATCGCCAGCGATTTCCTGCTGCGCTATCGCGTCAACATTGTGCGCGTGGAGGAGTAAACCAATATGGATTTCATTATCATTCTACAAGCAGGCGTCGCCAGCGGAACGGTGTTGCTGTTTGCCACCCTTGGGGAGTTGCTTGCTGAACGTTCGGGCGTGTTGAACCTCGGCGTGGAAGGCATGATGCTCATCGGCGCGATGACCGGCTTTAGCGTTGCCATCAAAACCGGTAATCCATGGATGGGATTGCTTGCCGCCATGCTATTTGCGGGCGTCATCAGCCAAATCCATGCTTTTATTGTGATTACCCTGCATGCAGACCAGGTTGTCAGCGGGCTTGCGTTGACCTTTCTTGGCACAGGCATCAGCCTTGTGCTGGGCGAAGGACTCAGCAAAGCGGGAACGGTTGCGCTGCTGCCGAATTTCTCCATTCCGCTGCTTTCCATGATTCCCATCCTCGGACCGATCTTCTTTACCAATCAAAGTATTCTGGTATATATCGGTTACTTGCTCACGCCGCTGGCTTGGTATTACATCAACCGCACCCGACCGGGTCTTCACCTGCGCGCAGTGGGTGAGTATCCCTCTGCCGCTGACGCGCTGGGCATCAACGTCTTTTTGACTCGTTATATATACGTCTTTGTCGGCGGAATGCTGGCAGGACTCGGCGGCGCGACGATTAGCCTTGCAGTTGCGCCCGGCTGGTTCAGTGAACTAACCACCGGCGGTCAAGGCTGGATTGCGGTTGGGTTGGTCATCTTCGCGCAATGGGACCCTGTCCGCGCGGCGGTGGGTTCTTATGCCTTTGGCGCGCTGCGCCGCCTTATCCTCGATATTCAAGGTCCCACTATTTTGTTTGGCGCGGCGAATCCTTTTTATTACAATCCATATTGGGGCTTCTTTTTACAAATGCTCCCGTATGCGTTTACAGTGATTGTTTTGGTAATTGGCTCGCGCGAGGCAATTCGCAAACGCTTGGGCGCCCCGGCTGCGTTGGGTAACCCCTATATTCGCGGCGAACGCGGTAAGTAACATCTTTGTAAATATGCTGCGCTGGGTTTATAAAATCCAGCGCAGGGTATATTGATACCAATAAGAGTATTGGCGGTTCATCATGACAAAAATTTTTCAAAGTGAGTGGATGTCGCATCTGGTTGATGCGCTGCTGCCTGTATTTGCAACGCTGGCAGCGTTGATTATTGGCGCAATCATGCTGCTTGTTCTAGGGGTGAATCCCATTGATGCGTACGCGGCGTTGTGGGATGGCGCTTTTGGGAGCAGCAATGCTTTTGCTGAAACCCTTGTCAAAGCCACGCCGCTGCTCCTCGTCGCCTTGGGAATTTGTATCTCGTTTCGCGGCGACGTGATTAACATCGGCGGCGAAGGGCAGATGATTATCGGCGCAATCCTCGCGACATGGGTCGGGCTGAACTTCACCGACTTGCCCGGCTGGTTGGTCATTACAATTGCAATGTTGGCGGGCTTTTTTGGCGGGGCGGTTTGGGGCGGAATTCCTGGTTTTCTCAAAGCATATTTCAACGTCAATGAAATTTTAAGCACTGTGATGATGAATGCAATTGCGGTACAACTGATGAACTTCCTGCTGCGCGGTCCGATGATTGACCCCGCGCAGGCTGAGGCGGCTTCGCAAATTCCGCAAACCGCGCGCCTGTTGGATGCGTTCCGCCTTGCGCGTTTGATGCCGCCCACGCGCCTGCATTTCGGCGCGGTGATTGCCGTCGTCCTCGCGGGGCTGGTCTACATCCTGCTATGGCGAACTACGCTTGGCTACCGCATCCGCGCGGTGGGACAAAATCCCCACGCTTCGCGTTACGCCGGTATTCAAGTCTCGCGTTATATGGTGCTGGCTTTGCTGTTGAGCGGCGCGTTTGCGGGACTGGCTGGCGCGGTACAAGTCTACGGCGTGAACTATCGCATGATTACCGACGGCTCGGCTTCGGGTTTTACCGGCAGCGCCGGGTTCAATGGCATCGTCGCCGCGCTGTTTGGCGGTTTGCATCCAATTTGGTCTATTCCCGCTTCGATTTTGTTCGGCGCGCTGCTCGTCGGCGCGAACAAGATGCAGCGCATCGTGCAAGTCCCTTCCGCGTTGATTATCGCGCTGAATGGGTTGGTGGTGGTCTTTGTGGTCAGCAGCGAAATTTTGCGCAAGCAAAGGCAGCGCAAGCGTTTGGCTGTGGCAAAACGGGATGATGAACTACCGCCCTCGGGCGATAAACAAATCCAGCAAGCGGAGGCGGGCTCATGATTTCAGACCTCTTTTCGGTTACAGTTTTGGTCGGCATTCTTGCATCCGGAATTCGTTTGTCCACGCCGTATTTATACGCGGCGATTGGCGAAACCTTCGGGCAAAAAAGCGGCGTGTTGAATCTGGGCGTCGAGGGGCAGATGCTTCTGGGATCGTTTGCCGCTTTCTATGTTGCGTTGACTACCGGCAACTTATGGCTCGGCTTGTTGACAGCCATTATCGTCGGCGCGTTGATGGGGTTGGCAATGGCGTACGTTACCGTCAACCTTCACGCGCAGCAGGGCATTAGCGGAATTGGGTTCTATCTCTTCGGCTTGGGCATGAGCGATTTGCTCTTCCAAAAATTGATGGGAACTGTGGAAACTGTCAAAGGTTTTCCTGAAATTCACATCCCCTTCTTGAGCGACATTCCCGGCATTGGTAAGATTTTTTTCAGCCAGAATATTTTGGTTTACCTTGCGTATTTGCTAGTTCCGGTGGCATGGTTTGTGTTGAACAAGACCACGCTGGGCTTGAAGATTCGCTCGGTGGGAGAAAACCCCGACGCGGCTGATTCGCTCGGCGTGAGTGTGGCACGCGTGCGCTACTTTACCATTATCCTCGGTGGAATTCTCTCCGGTGTTGCAGGCGCATCCATGTCCATTGCGCTGTTAAATGTTTTTCAGCAAAATATGACCAGCGGTCTGGGCTTTATCGCCGTGGCGTTGGTTTACTTTGGCGCGTGGCGTCCGATTGGCGTTTTGGGCGGCGCGTTATTATTCAGTTTGATCAATTCATTGCAATTGTGGATTCAGGTGTTAAGTATCCCCATCCCATCTGACCTTGCAGTGATGATGCCGTACGTGGTTACAATTTTAGTGTTGGTAGCCACAGTGTCGAGGGTTCGCGCCCCGTCCGCTTTAACAAAACCCTTTGAGCGGGGCGATTAAATAATTATGTAAGGAGGTGTCTCGCGCAGATAATTTAACTTGCTCGATGTAACCTGTTCGTGCTAATAAAAAAACAAATTCAATAGGAGAAGAAGAATAAAATGAAAAAGATCGTTTGGTTGTTACTCGTTATGATGCTCGTACTGTCCGCTTGTGGCGGCGGCGCCCCCGCTGCTGAAAAGCCCGTTGCGACCGAAGCCCCCGCTGAAGCGCCTGCCGCGACCGAAGCCCCCGCAGAAGCCACCGAAGCCCCCGCGACAGAAGCCCCCGCCGCTGCTGAAGCTCCCTTCCGCATTGCGGTAGTGATGCCCAGCTCCACCACTGACCTTGCGTTCGGTCAATCCATGTTTGATGCCCTTACGCGCGTTCAGGAAGAAATGGGCGCGGACAAGTTCGAGTTTGTGTACTCTGAAGGCATGTTCGTTGTGGACGATGCCGCCGCCGCCATCCGCGACTATGCCACCCAGGACTTTGACCTGATCATTGCGCACGGCTCGCAGTACGGCTCCTCCTTGCAAGAAATCGCTCCCGACTTCCCCGAAACCAGCTTTGCCTGGGGAACCACTGTGGATACCTTTGGTCTTCCCAATGTGTACGCTTATGAAGCGCTTTCGCAAGAAGGCGGCTATGTCAACGGCGTGGTCGCTGCTTCCCTCAGCGAGAGCGGCGTAATCGGTGTGGTTGGACCCATCGAAACCGGCGACGCAAAACTGTATGTGGACGGCTTCAAGGCTGGCGTTCTTGCCACCAAGCCCGAAATGACAGTCAATGTTAACTACATCGGCTCCTTCTCGGATGTTGCGCTGGCTTCAGAAGCAGCCACCACCCACATCGCCGCCGGTGCGGACGTGTTGACCGGTTCCGCGCAGATGGTTGTCGGTGCGATTGGTAAAGCCGAAGAAGCCGAAGCCCTCTGGTTTGGAACTCAATCCAATCAGGCTTCGCTTGCTCCTTCCATCGTGGTTGCCAGCCAAGTCTATCACTGGGAAGTAATGTTAAACGAAATGATTGGTCTGATTCAAGGCGGCACCCTCGGTGGTCAGTCCTTCTCTGCCAACCTCGCCAATGGTGGACAGGTTATCGAGTTCAACGAAGAATATGAACTCCCCGCTGAAGTTCAGACTTTGGCTGACGAAACCATCAAGGGCATCATTGACGGAACCATTACCATTACCCTGCCTTAGTAGTTTGTAAGTAAAAGACCTGACAGGTTTCTAAAAACCTGTCAGGTCTAATAAAATTTCAGGATGGCACACCATGAGCGAAACCGATAATCTCCCTTCTGGACGGTCACGTATTCACAGTCTCGAAATGCGCGGCATTACCAAACGCTTTCCCGGCGTGCTTGCCAGCGACCATGTCAACTTCGACGTGAAAGCAGGCGAAGTCCACGCGCTGCTGGGCGAAAATGGCGCGGGCAAAAGCACGTTGATGAAAATTCTCTACGGCTTATATCACCCCGACGAAGGCGAGATTCTCATTAACGGAAAACCCGTTCGCATTTCATCGCCTACCGATTCGATCAACCTCGGCATTGGCATGATTCACCAACACTTCATGCTTGTACCCACATTGACCGTCGCGGAAAATGTCGCGCTCGGGCTGCCCTCCTCGCGCGGTTTGCTCACCGACCTTGATGTCGTCTCCAAGCGCATTGTTGACCTTGCCGATATTTACGGCTTGCGGCTTGACCCCAGCGCCTATGTCTGGCAGCTTTCCGTCGGACAGCAGCAGCGCATTGAAATCATCAAGGCGTTATATCGCGGCGCGGCTTTGCTCATTCTCGATGAACCCACTGCGGTTTTGACGCCGCAGGAAGTGGACGAATTATTTGTCATTATGCGCCAGATGACCAAAGACGGTCATGGCTTGGTTTTCATCTCTCATAAATTGCACGAAGTGGTCGAGATTTGTAATCGCGTCAGCGTGCTGCGCGATGGCAAGATGATCGGCACGCGCCCGACATCCGAGACCACCAAGCAAGACCTCGCCAACTGGATGGTCGGACGCGAAGTGGGCTTTGCCCCAGACCGCGGAAACGTTCAGCGCGGCGAGATTCGACTCAAACTGGAAGATGTCAAGTGCGGCAGTGATCGCGGCACGCCCGGACTGCGCGGCGTCAGCCTCGACATTCATGCCGGCGAAATTCTCGGCATTGCGGGAGTCTCCGGCAATGGTCAGCGCGAACTTGCAGAAGCAGTCACCGGCTTGCGGAAAGTTATCAGCGGCAAAGTGACTCTCGAAGGCGGGGAAATCACCAACCTCCAGCCTGCCGAAATCACCGAACGCTTGCTGTCCTACATCCCCGAAGAGCGCATGAAAGACGGCATGATTAAAGATTTTACCGTCGCCGAAAATTTGATTCTGCGCGAACATCACAAGCCGCCATATTCGAACTATGGTTTTTTGAATTTGAAAAATATTTCAGCCAATGCGGACATGCTGATTAAAAAATTCCGCGTCAAGACCCCGTCGCAGGAAACGATGGCAAAAAATCTTTCCGGCGGCAACATCCAAAAGATCGTCCTTGCGCGTGAGATTTCCCGCACCCCGCGAGTCATCATCGCCGCGCAACCCACGCGCGGACTCGACATCGGCGCGACGGAATATGTCCGCGAGCAATTGCTCGAACAGCGCAAACTTGGAACAGCGATTATTTTGATTTCGGAAGACCTCGACGAAATTTTCGCGCTTTCAGACCGCATTGCCGTTCTTTATGAAGGCAGCGTCATGGACATTGTTCCGCGCGCATCCGCCACGCCGCAAAAACTCGGTATGTTGATGGCTGGCGTGCATCCGGAAAACGCATGAGTGTATGGCGATATTCATATCGCCTTTGCAGGCGAAATAAATTTCGCGTTACATCTCCAAAGGAAAAGACATGAGCAACTGGCAAACTTACCTACAACCCAAAAATTTATCGGAAGCAGTCGAAGCGCTGGCAACCGCGCCCAAGCCGTTGGTTCCCATCGCGGGCGGCACGGATTTAATGATTGACCTCGAACAAGGCAGGCACGCGCCCGTTCATACTTTATTGGACGTGACCGGGATTCAGGAAATGCTCGCGCTGGAAATTCGCGGCGAACAATTATTCATCGGCGCTGGGATTGCGGTGAATAAAGTCGTCAACCACCCCGAAGTTTCAAAACACGCGCAAGCCTTGTATGAAGCCGGGAGTTTAATCGCCGGTCCGCAGGTGCGCAATGTCGCCACGCTTGGCGGCAATGTCGCGCACGCGCTCCCCGCCGCGGATGGGACGATCTCGCTCACCGCGCTTGGCGCAGAAGCGGAGATTACAGGCATTCACGGCGCGCGCCGAATCCCATTTCAAGAGCTGTTTGTTGGACCCGGTAAATCATCCATCAAGCAGGGCGAGGAAATTCTCGTTGGCTTTTACCTGCCGCTGAAAAAGGATCATCAAGCATCCGCCTTCAAGCGGATTATGCGCCCGCAGGGCGTGGCGCTGCCCATCATCAACCTGGCGGTTTGGCTGGAGCGCGATGGCGATACCATCAAGGATATTCGCATTGCCATTGGTCCCGGCGGACCGACTCCGTACCGCGCGAAAGAGACGGAGAAACTGCTCGCGGGTAGAATCATGAACGACGAGACGATTCAACTCGCGCAGGAATCCATCCTGGCGCATGTCGGTTTCAGGTCGAGCGCAAGACGCGCCAGTGCGGATTACCGCAGGCATATCGTCGAGGGCTTGTTCAAGGATGTGCTTCAAACAGCATGGGATAGAGCGTAAATTTCAAAACTCCGAGGTCTTCAAGACTTCGGAGTTTTTTGCGTATGCTTTGATACAATTCCCCAACCAATCTCTATTCATTAAGGAATTTACCATGCCCCAAGCGACTTATCATTTTCCAAAAGGATTTTTATGGGGGACGGCGACTGCCTCCCATCAAGTGGAGGGGAACAATACAAACAACAATTGGCATCAGTGGGAGGAAGCAGGACACACCACGCACAAATCCGGGCTGGCTGCCGATTGGTGGGGCGGACGTTGGCGTGAGGATTTTGACCGCGCGGCAGAGACAGGTCAAAACGCGCACCGGCTTTCCATCGAGTGGAGTCGCATTCAGCCCACGCCCGATACTTGGGATGAGGAAGCCATCGAGAAGTATCGCTCCATGCTGCGCGGGCTGCGTGAGCGTGGCATGACCGCGTTGGTGAGTCTGCATCACTTCACCGATCCAATTTGGTTGAGCGAGCGCGGCGCTTGGGAAAATGAAGATGTTGTTCCGCTGTTTGAAAAATATGTCCGCAAAATTGTGGACGCATTGAAGGAATACGTGACGTTGTGGTGTACCATCAACGAGCCGAACGTCTACGCTTTAAGCGGGTATGCTATTGGCGTGTTTCCGCCGGGCAAGAAAGACCTTAAACTCTCGATGCGCGTTTTGGGAAATATGGTCAAAGCCCATGCCGCCGCGTACCGCGCGATTCATGAGTTGCAGCCCGAAGCGCGCGTGGGCTATGCCCTGCATTATCGCCCGATGGTTCCGCGCTGGAAGTGGTCGCCGCTGGATATCCTCATGCGCAACATCCGTTATAGCGGAGTGAACATGGGATTTCCCTCCGCGATTTCGACGGGCGTGATGAAGTCCCCGCTGGGCAATCAATCTATTCCCGAAGCGAAAGGCACGCAGGATTATTTCGGCTTGAATTATTACTCAGTGGATACGGTCTGGTTCGACATTACGAAACCCGGCGAACTGTTCACTAATAGCGGATACCCAAAAGGCGCGGATTTAAGCGGCACGAATTTCATCGCCAACATCCCGGATGGAATCTTCAATTCGATTAAGTGGATCGAAAGAGCGCACCCCAATTTGCCCATCATCATCACCGAGAACGGCGTGGAAGATTCGGATGACCACATGCGCCCGCGTTATCTCGCGCAGCATCTCCATCAAGTCTGGCGCGCGGTGAATTTCAACTGGCAGGTGAAGGGTTACTTCCACTGGTCGCTGGTGGATAATTTTGAATGGGAGCGCGGATGGACTCAGCGCTTTGGTTTGTGGGGATTGGATGTTGATACGCAAAAGAGAATCCGCAGACCTTCTGTGGATTTGTACGCGGAGATTTGCAAAGAGAACGGCTTGTCTTCTGAAATGGTTCAGAAGTATTGTCCCGAAGTATTCGAGAAGATTTTTCCCGGATAGGTATTTTGACTGCCAAACTGGTTGTGCTACAATATTTCAAAAGGAGCGCGCCTTATGAAATCACATTGGACTATTCACAAGGGGACGCGGATTTTCATCGCGGATTTTTCGCACTACAGCAGCGACGCGGCTGGCGTGCAGGCAGAGGCTGACCACATTTCCCACTTGCTTCAACAAGAGCCGCCCGAGTCTGTGCTATCCATTGCCAATGTAGACGGTACTTTTGCAAACGACAAGACCATGCGCTCGCTGATGAATCTTGTCCCGATTACCAATAAATATGTAAAGACGCGCTGTGTGGTCGGCGTGCGCGGATTCCGAAAGCATTTGCTGGCGGGCTTTACCCGCTTGACCGGGCGCGCGCAGTTTAAGATTTTCGACACGATGGAAGAAGCGCTCGATTTTCTAGCAGGGCTTCGCTAGCCGGGTTTGAATTGCCGCGCAGATATGTTCGAACTGATTGACCTGACCAAAAAACTCGACATGGATTTATCCATCTACGCTGAGGATGGATATGCCGACCCGCCTTTGCAAATCGAAAATTGGTGTGATATTCAGCGGCAAGGATATAAGGTCTCGCGGCTGTCTTTGGGAACGCAGACCGGCACGCATATTGACGCGCCGTCCCACTTTGCCGAAAATGGGGCAACGCTCGACGCGCTGCCCCTGCCATCCTTGATGGGGAAATATTTTTGGGTTGACCTCGACGCAATCTTTCCACACGAAAAAATCAACACGGACTATCAAGGCGAATCCATCTTGTTCCTCGCGTCAGCGGGAAAACCTGAAAGCGAAATCTCGCAACAACTCTTCGACGCGCTGTTGGACTTGCCATGTCTTGTTTGGGTTATCCCGCACGACATCCATGTCACCGGGCGCGCGCTGTTCTATTTCAATCAGCGGCTGGCAGAAGCGGGGAAATTTCTGATTGAGAATGTGGACGAAACGTCCGCCGCGCAAGTAAAGGCTGGCGGCGAATTGATTGCGCTGCCGCTTCGTTTGATTGGCGTATCAGGGTCGCCCTGCCGCGTGGTCGTGCGGCAAGGCGTAGCGGAAAATTGACGCGCGTTACATTCTGAACACGCCGAACCCGCCTTCTTCTTTTGGCGAATTCAACACAACGGATAACGCCAGCCCCAGCGCTTGACGCGTTTCATCGGGCGCGATGACGCCATCATCCCACAACCGCGCGGAGGAATGATACGGATTGCCCTCGCGCTCATACTTCTCCAGCAGTGGACGTTTGAACTCTTCGCATTCTTCCGCGTTGAGCTGCGGCTTGCCTTCGCGCGCGAGTTGGTCTTGCTTGATGGTGAGCAGCACATTCGCGGCTTGTTCCCCGCCCATGACGGAAATCCGCGCGTTGGGCCACATCCACAAAAAGCGCGAGCCGTAGGCGCGTCCTGCCATTGCATAATTCCCCGCGCCGAACGATCCGCCGATGACGACGGTGAGTTTTGGCACGCGCGTCGTCGCAACCGCGTGAACCATCTTCGCGCCGTCTTTTGCAATGCCGCCCGTTTCGTATTCCTTGCCGACCATGAAGCCCGTGATGTTTTGCAAAAACAATAATGGAATTCCGCGCTGGTCGCACAGCTCGATGAAGTGCGCGCCCTTCAAAGCGGATTCGCCGAACAGCACGCCGTTGTTTGCGATGATGCCGACAGGGTAGCCGTGAATGCGCGCAAATCCGCATACAAGGGTTGTGCCATACCGCGCTTTGAAATCGCGGAACTTGCTGCCGTCCACAATCCGCGCGATGATTTCATGCACGTCGAAAGATTCTTTGAAATTGCGCGGAAGGATTCCATATATTTCTTCCGGGCTGTATAGCGGCTCTTCGGGCGGGGCGACTTCGAGCGCGGAAAGGTGCGAGTGGATATGCCCGCGCGGCAGGGTCTCGACGATGTTGCGCAGGATTTCGATGGCGTGGTCGTCATCCTCCGCGAAGTGATCCGCGACGCCCGATTTGCGCGTGTGAACATCCGCGCCGCCGAGTTCCTCCGCGGTAACATCCTCTCCTGTCGCGGCTTTCACCAGTGGAGGTCCGCCGAGGAAAATCGTTCCCGCGTCTTTGACGATGATGGCTTCATCACTCATTGCGGGGACATACGCGCCGCCCGCCGTGCAGCTGCCCATCACCGCTGAAATTTGCGGGATGCGCTTTGCAGACATGCGCGCCTGATTGTAGAAGATGCGCCCGAAGTGATTCACATCGGGGAAGACCTCATCTTGAAAAGGCAAATTCGCGCCGCCTGAATCAACGAGATACAAACAGGGCAGGTGATTCTCTTCCGCGATTTGCTGCGCGCGCAAATGTTTCTTGACCGTCATCGGATAATAGGAGCCGCCTTTGACCGTCGCGTCGTTTGCGACAATCATCACCTCGCGCCCGCTGATGCGCCCAATGCCGGTGACGATGCCCGCGGCGGGCGCTTCGCCTTTGTACATGTCCCACGCCGCCAGCGGTGATAACTCCAGAAAGGGCGCGCCGGGATCGAGCAGTCGTTCGATGCGCTCGCGCACGAAGAGTTTGCCCTGCTCTTCATGGCGTTTGCGATATTTTTCGCCGCCGCCGTCATGGACAAGCGCGAGCCGTCTTTTTAATTCCTGCGCCAGCGCGCGGTTATATTCCGCATTGGCTTTACATTCAGGGGAATTGGGGGTGATTGCAGAGGCGAGGGTTTCCATATTTTCTCCGCGGATGAATGGATGGGTCGTTCAAGTTTTTATTATACCGCCGCGTCTTGTATAATTAAACCAATGAACTCATTTACCCTCTTTTCCAAACTGATTTCCCAATTGGGGCTGCGGCAATTGTCCCTGTACGCGTTATATAAATTCGGCTTGAAGACCGGTCATTACAGGCGGATGACGCAAGTTACAAGTTACAAGTTACAGGGTGAATATGATAGGCTTTTGTTTACAATTCCGTCACGGGACGCGATTCTTAAAACCCTGGGCGAAGATGGGGAGTCGAAGTTAATTCAAGAGGCGGATGAAATCGTCGCGGGGAAGTTCCGCATGTTTGGCGGCGAACCTGTGGAAATAAAACTTGCGGGCGATTGGCAGTCCGCGCATTGGACGGAATTCGAGACGGGCAGAATCAAACTCGAAGGCGATATCAAATTCATTTGGGAAGCGGCTCGTTTTGGCTGGGCGTTTGTTTTAGGACGCGCATATCACGTCACGCGCGCTGAAAAATACAGCGAAGCATTCTGGAAATATTTCGAGATTTTCAGCAAGGCGAATCCCGTCAACATCGGACCGCATTGGATGAACGGTCAGGAAGTGGCGCTGCGTTTGATTGCTTTTACGTGGGCGCTGCATGTTTTTCCTGCGGACGAAACACGCAAAACGAAACTCCTGCAATCTGTTGCGAATCATGCATCACGCATTCTTCCCACTTTGGTTTATGCCCGCGCCCAAAATAACAATCACCTCGTCACCGAAGCCGCCGCGCTGTACACGGCTGGCTTGTTGTTGAAAAATCCATCGTGGCGGGCGGCGGGTTGGAAGTGGCTGAACTGGGCGTTCCAACATCAAATCAGCGGATATGGCGAATACATCCAGCACAGTGTCAATTATCACCGCGTCATGCTTCAAACCGCGTTGTGGATCAATCTCATTAAACAGGATTCTTTTTCCGCGCGCACAAACCAATCATTGAGCCGCGCGACTCATTGGCTGTTTTCCATGCTCGATGATGAAACGGGATGTGCGCCGAATGTAGGCTCGAACGATGGCGCGTTGATTCTCCCGCTGAGCGTTTCCGACTTCCGCGATTATCGTCCCACTGTGCAGGCTGCCGCGCGCGCCTTTCTGCGTACCAACCTCAAACCCGGCGCGTGGGATGAAATGTCTGCGTGGTTGAATCTTCCCGCATTGGAGCGCGTTGTCTCTTCGGATGATTACCTGACCGATAACATTCACGGAAAGAATTCGTGGGCGTATCTGCGCGCGTCCACCTTCAAGAGTCGGCTTGGGCATATAGACCAACTCCACTTTGATTTATGGCGGCGCGGACTCAACATCGCGCAGGATGCAGGGACGTATCTATATAACGGGAATCCGCCCTGGGATAATCCGCTGGTGACGACGCGCGTTCACAACACGGTGACGGTGGACGGCGCGGAGCAGATGACTCGCGCGGGGCGTTTTCTCGTCCTCGATTGGGCGGACGCGTATTCGGATAATCTCATCGAAACCGAAGAAAATATTTTGAGCCGCGTGTGCGCGCGTCACAGGGCGTATCGCCGCGTCAAACATGCGCGGACTGTCACAGCGTATCAGGATGAACGCTGGGTCATCCACGATGAAATGACTGTCTACCGTGAAAAGCAGCGCGTCTTTCGTCTGCATTGGTTGTTGCAAGATGGGGAGTGGGAGATGGTGGGCGGTAGATTGGAAACTGGGGAAATGGGCGCGGTGGGCGTTAAAGTGAAGACGCCGCATGGGTGGGTAACGCTTTCGATAAAATCAGCGTTGAATGTTGAGCATTTGACTGTATCCCTCGTCCGCGCCGGGGAGTTGCTCTACGGTCAGCGCGCCGTGCAGCCTTACGAAGGCTGGGTCTCGCGGACGTATGGTCACAAGTCGCCCGCGCTGTCTTTTGCAGTGGAGGTGACTTCCGCGCGGGATGTGGAATTTATCAGCGAGTTTGCGTTTGAGAATTAATCCGACAACTCCCACGCAAATTCGGGTTGCCATAATTCAGTGACTGAATTATGATTGATATACAATAAAATCTATAGTATCACTATACTTTCAAAAGGATGCCCGATGAGATTATCCAAACGCGGCGAGTATGGCTTGCGAGCCATGATTGCGCTGGCAGAACCCGCCGAAAAAGGCAGCGCGCCGAAGATGATGCAGATTAAAGAGATTTCGGAGCGCGAGAATATTTCCACAAAGTTTCTGGAACAAATTTTGCTGGCGCTCAAAAACGCGGGCTTGGTTCACAGCAAGATGGGCGTTGGCGGCGGGTATTACCTTGCCCGCCCGGCGAAAGACATCACTTTCGGACAAATCTTCCGCGTGTTGGATGGTCCGGTTGCGCCGATCAAATGCGTTTCGCAGATGGCGTACGAGCCATGCGGCTGCCCCGATGAGGCGACGTGCGGCTTGCGGTTGGTGATGGGCGATGTGCGCAACGCGATCTCAGACATCCTCGACAAGACCTCGCTCGCCGATGTAACAAAACGCCAGGCGGCGGTTCGTAAGAAACTTGGTATCAAGTAGGTCAGGCTAAAAGCCTGACCTGAATGTGACAGGCTGAAGCCTGTCTTACATTTTAATTCAAAAGTCTACTTGTGTTATAGACTTTATAGTATATTAAAAAGGAATTCAGTATGGAATTCGAAAAGATTTTTCTCTTGTATATGTTGGTGGGGTTTGTCGCGCAGATGATTGACGGCGCGCTTGGCATGGCTTATGGGGTTAGTTCAAACACGTTTTTGCTCAGTTTGGGAATCCCCCCCCGCGGCGGCATCGGCAAGCGTTCACATGGCAGAAGTGGTGACAACGGGCATTTCCGGCGCTTCGCATTTGAAACTGGGCAACGTGGATTGGAAACTCGTCAAGCGGCTGCTCATTCCGGGCGTCATTGGCGCGGTGATTGGCGCGTATTTGCTCACTTCCATTGACGGTGACTTTATCAAGCCTTATATCTCCGGGTATTTGCTCATCATGGGATGCGTGATTATCTACAAGGCGTTCACGCTCAAAATTCGCAAGAAGCCCGATGAGTATCATGGACCGAAAACCAGCTGGCTGGGTTTTGTAGGCGGATTTTGTGATGCGATTGGCGGCGGCGGTTGGGGTCCCGTTGTGACAACGACTTTGGTGGCGCGTGGAAAAAATCCGCGCATGACCATTGGCTCGGTGAACTTCTCGGAATTTTTTGTCACGCTCGCGCAATCCATCCTGTTTGTTATTGCGCTATCGTTTGGCGAATATTGGCAAATCATTCTTGGGTTGCTCGTCGGCGGAGCAATTGCCGCGCCCATTGCCGCGAGGCTTTCGCAAAAACTCCCCATGAAAACGCTGATGATTTTTGTCGGCTTGTTGATTGTCGGCTTGAGCGTCCGCACCATTGTGTTGGTTGTGGCGAAATAAAAAGGCGAATTTAACAAAACCCATACAATCCCTTAAG
The DNA here is from genome assembly GCA_022729775.1 of Anaerolinea thermophila. GTDB lineage: Bacteria > Chloroflexota > Anaerolineae > Anaerolineales > Villigracilaceae > Villigracilis. The sequence goes on from DZBA01000005.1 coordinate 14,595, forward strand.
ATGTTCTTCACAGGTTCTTAATAATCGGGACTTAAACTTCTGACAGGTTTGACGATGAAGCCTGTTAGAAGTTTAAGGAGATTATTATGGGTTTAGCGGATTTACATTTACACACAAATTACAGCTACGACGGCACCGCCTCTGTGCCGGATGTGCTGCGAAAAGCAAAACAACTTGGGCTGGATGTCATTGCCATCACCGACCACGATGAAATCGAAGGCGCGCTGGAAGCGGTGAGAATCGCGCCGCATTTCGGAATCGAAGTCATCCCCGGCGTTGAAATCACCACAGCCGAAGGCGACCTGCTCGCGTATTTCATCACCGAAAACATTGCAGCGGGACTTTCATTGATTGACACCGTGCTGAAAGTCCGCGCGTTGGGCGGCGTGTGCGTGGCGGCTCACCCCATGTCTGGCGGGTGGGGAATGAAAAGCCTGAGCGCGTATTCCATCATCAAAGCGCTGCGCAACCCGCAAGTGGCAGAAACGTTAATTGGAATTGAAACCTATAACGGCACAGCCATTGACCGCATCAGCAATCACTCCGCGCGGATTCTTGCGCGGCGTTTGAAGGTCGCGCAGACCGGCAGCAGCGACGCGCACATCGTTGATACCATTGGGTTTGGTGTGACAGAGTTCAGCGGCGACAGCGCGAAGGACTTGTTGCAAGCCTTGAAGGATAAAACCACGCAAGCGAAAAAAATGAAAGAGTGGAGTGTGCTGCGCGTGCTGGGCAGTTGGGGAATGCGTTATGTGGGCAATACGCTCTCGCGTTGGGCGTGGGCGACAGGGTAAAATCAGTAAACAGGTATAAAAAGAATATGACAAAACAAATTTTAGTTACAAACGATGATGGCGTGCTTGCGCCGGGGTTATTGGCTCTCGCGCAAGAAATGAGAAAACTGGGAAACGTCACCGTTCTTGCGCCAGACCGCAACTGGTCGGGCGGCGGACACGTGAAAACGTTAGACCGCGCTTTGCGCGTGCGCGAGTTCCGTCTCGAAGACGGCTCGCAAGCCTTTGCCAGCGATGGCGCGCCGTCAGATTGCGTCTCGCTTGCCGCGCTTGGATATTTCAAACAGAAATTCGATTTGGTCGTTTCAGGAATCAACGTCGGCGCAAATTTAGGTCATGACGTGACATACTCCGGGACGGTGACTGCGGCAATGGAAGCGGTGATTGCAGGCGTGCCAAGCATCGCCGTCTCGCTCGAAGTGCCGGAAGGTCATGTAGGACAAATTGATTTTTCACCGGCAGCGCGCGCGGCTGGTATTGCCGTTCAAAATGTATTCGCGCACGGATTACCCGCCGAGACCCTGCTCAATGTCAATGTGCCGTTTTTGAAGACGGATGAAATCAAAGGGTTTCGTATTACGCGGCAGGGTTTGCGCGTGTATCACAGCCGGCTCGATGAACGCACCGACCCGCGCGGGCGTCCTTATTATTGGATCGGCGGCGACGCGCCTACTGGCGTTTCAGAGTCTGGTACTGATGTCGGCGCGTTGAATGAAGGCTATGTTTCTGTCACGCCCCTGCAACTGGATTTGACCGCCTACCGCGCCATCTCCGATTTGAATACGTGGGAATGGCGCGAGCAGGTTTCCGCGAATCTATTTCCCAAACCTGCGGTGGTCGGAAAACCGTAGCGCGTCTTTTACACACTTGCTAAAAGCAAGCGTGATTTTTTTAACGGGGTGATTTGATACTCGCCGCAAATGGCAGGGATGACCAGCGTCTCGAATTGATTGAGGATGAACGCTTCATCGCCCGCGCGAACTTGACTCTGCCCTTCGATGAGAGTCAGCGCGTGAAACGAATCTCCGCCCGTGTTCAGCGTCGCGGATTTTTCTTCCACCGATATTTTTTGCAACTTGAAATACTCGCATTGCGCCAATGTTTTTGCATCCCCATCGTTTATTTGCGGCGCGGGGAGTATTTCCGCAACCGCGTTGGGGTTCGAGACCGCGAGCGCCTTGTCGGTGTGCAGTTTGCGCGTCTCTGTCTGTGGGCGTCCCCAATCGTAGGCGCGGTAGGTGATGTCTGAAGTTTGTTGAATCTCGTAAATCAACAACCCCGGTCCCAGCGCGTGGATGGTGCCGGGATTCATGAGCAAGGTGTCGCCCGTTTTCACTTCTATAGATTTGACTATATCGAGGATGTTTCCGCTTTTGAGCGCGTCAGCAAGCGCCTCGGTTGTGACGTTGAGATTCATGCCCGCAATTAATTTTGCATTTGGTTTATTTTCCAAAACAAACCACGCTTCGGTTTTACCGAAAAAATTTTCACCCTCCAATTGTTTTGCCTGCTCATCGTTTGGGTGAACTTGCAGCGAAAGCCATTGGGCGCAATCTAAAATTTTGACCAAAACAGGAAAACGCGCGCCCGTTGATTCCACCGCGCGCGCGCCGAGCAAATCCGCGCCGAATGTTTCAGCCAATTCCGCAAGCGTACGCCCCGCATATTCGCCGGAAGAGACGCGATTCCCCTCGTAGACGATCCACGCTTCGGCGGTGGGAACAACGTTAGGGCGGAGTCTTGATCCGCCCCAAACATATTCGCGGTATTCAGGGGTGAGGGTGAAAGGGATTTTTTTCATGCGGCAATTTTACCTGAGACGATAGATGATAATCCTTAACAAGACGTTAACGAATCCTTCCATTGACATTAAAGCCGCGCTGATAACATCACGAGCGTATCAATAATCAATAGGAGAAAAAGAGAATGTCAAAATTTGTTCGTTCGTTTGTTTTTACCTTAATCGCGATGAGCTTCGTGCTTGCCGCGTGCGGCGCTCCCGCTGCTGAACCCGCCGAAGTTCCCGCTGTGGAAGAACCCGCTGTTGTCGAGCCGGCCGTCGCTGAACCGACTGCCATGCCCGAACCCACCGCTGTGGAAGACCCGATGGCGATGTACGCCCCCGATGCCGTAGAAGGCGACGTGGTCACCGCTGGCTCCTCCACCGTGTTCCCGCTTTCCGAGCGCATGGCAGAACTCTTCCAGCAGGAAGGTTTCGCGGGCAATGTCACCGTTGATAGCATTGGCTCTGGCGGTGGTTTCGAGCGTTTCTGCGTTGCCGGTGAAACCGACATTGCAAATGCTTCGCGCGGAATCAAAGACAGCGAAGTGGAAGCCTGCAAAGCCATTGGTCGCGAACCGATTGAAATCCGCGTTGGCACCGACGCCCTCGCCGTTGTGATGAGCACTGAAAATGACTTCGTGACCGCATTGACCAAGGAACAACTTGGCAAGATCTTCACTGGCGAAATCACCACTTGGAATCAGGTTGACCCCGCCTTCCCCGCTGAGAAAATTGAAGTGTACTCTCCCGGCGCGGACAGCGGCACCTTTGATTTCATGATCGAATATGTGGTTGCCAAAGTTCTGCCCAAGGTTGATGATAAGGATGACGTGATGGGCGCTGAAGAAAAAATGCTTGGTTTGGCTGGCGCGCAGTTCTCTGAAGATGACAATGTCCTCGTGCAAGGCGTGACCGGCTCTAAGTATGCGATTGGTTACTTCGGTTTTGCTTACTATGTCGAAAATAAAGATACCTTGAAGGCAATCGCCATCGAAGGTGTTGAACCCAATCAAGAATCTGTGGACGCTGGCACATATCCCCTCGCCCGCCCGCTCTTCATGTACTCTGACGCGAAAATCATCTCTGAAAAACCCCAGGTCGCCGCGTTCCTGTACTTCTACCTGACCAACGTCAACGACAACATTGTGGATGTCGGTTACTTCCCCGCTCCCGCCGCTGACCTCGAAGCATCTATGGCTGCTGTCATGGCTGCGATGGGCAAATAGTCAGGCATAAAAAATGTATCTGTGGGCTGGTCTCTAACGCTTCGCGTGGAGACCAGCCTTTCAGTCTCAAAGAGGTGAACGAGCATGAAGGAAGAAGCACTGCATCCCAAAACAATAGCGGCGCAGGGTTTTCGCCAGATTGATTTGAAAAAGAAAACCCGTCTCAGCGAAAGCGTGATACAGGCATCGTTATTTTTTGCGGGGATATTGTCCATTTTGATTACGCTTGCCATTGTGTATGAACTCGGCAAGGAAGCGCTGTTGTTCTTCAACGACCCCGATGTAACCCTAATGAAATTTTTCGGTACAACCAAATGGCAGCCCGGCATTGGTCAATATGGGATTTGGGCGTTGGTCTCCTCCACCCTGGTGACCAGCACCATCGCCATCCTCATCTCGCTGCCGCTGGGTTTGGCAGCCGCGATTTACCTGAGCGAATACGCTTCATATCGCGCGCGTTCCATCCTCAAACCAATTCTGGAAATCCTCGCGGGGATTCCCACGGTCGTATATGGTTACTTCGCTCTATTATTCGTCACCCCCATTTTGAAATCCATCTTCGGAGACGCGCTGCAAGTCTATAACATGCTCTCTGCCGGACTCGTGATGGGCATTATGATTTTGCCGCTGATCTCCTCGATGAGCGAAGACGCGCTCAGCGCCGTCCCCAACTCACTGCGCGAAGCGGCATACGCGATGGGCGCGACCAAATACGAAGCCAGCGTGCAGATCGTTTTGCCTGCCGCGTTATCGGGCATTGGCGCGGCGGTCATCATCGGCATTTCACGCGCAGTCGGCGAGACGATGATCGTGGCGGTGGCGGCTGGGGCGGGACCGAACTTCACCTTCAATCCGCTGCAAGCCGCAGAGACGATGACAGGACACATCGCCAGAATCAGCGGCGGGGACCTGTCCTACAACTCGATTGATTACACCAGCCTGTTCGCTATTGCGTTGATGTTATTCCTCGTCACGCTGGTTTTGAATTTGGTCAGCCAGTGGGTGGTGAATAGATTCCGGGAGCAATACGAATGAATCAACAAAAAGATTATTTCCCCGAAGGCGATGCGTTCTACGCTTCGCTCCGCAGCCGCTATCGCGCGGCTGGCATTTGGCAATTCATCTTTCTTTCCGCTTTATTGGCAGCCATTATTGCCTTGACCGCTTTATTGTATAACGTGGTGGATGGCGCGTTTGGGTACATCGCTTATGAGTACAAGAAAAGCCCGACGGAATTTACCTCCACGCCGATCAACGAATTAACCCAGGAAGAATTGCTCGTCATCTTGAAAGACAACCTTTCAGCGGGTGCGTATAAAAAATTAGATACCGAACAAAAAATGGAAACGCGCTCGCAATCTGATTTGCTATCCCTCTTTATGGAGCGCCTTGTGCGCATTGATACCAAAGGCACGTGGAGCATGACCGAATCGCTCACGCGCGGCGCGGAGATTCAAGCCGAAGTCGCGGAGAAATATCCGAAGGCGACGCTGGAATTTCGCTCGTGGCTGACGCCGCAGTTTTTGGTCACGCCCATGTCCTCGCGCGCCGAGTTTGCCGGAGTCCGCACCGCGATACTTGGTTCGCTCTGGCTGGTCGGCATTGCGATTTTATTCGCCCTGCCCATCGGCACCGGCGCGGCGATTTATCTGCAAGAGTACGCGCCGAAAAATTGGTTGACGAATATCATTCAGACCAACATCAACAACCTCGCGGGTGTGCCGAGCATCGTCTATGGCATGTTGGGACTGGCGGTCTTTGTGCGCGTGCTGGAAACTTTCACCAGCGGCGCGATGTTTGGCGTGACAGACTCCAACGGGCGCACCGTGCTTTCCGCAGGCTTGACGATGGGCATCCTCGTCTTGCCGCTCATCATCATCAACGCGCAGGAAGCCATCAAAGCCGTGCCGGACTCGCTGCGACAAGCCGCGTATGGAGTCGGCGCGACGCGCTGGCAGACGGTCTGGCATCACGTGTTACCCAACGCGCTGCCGGGAATTCTGACGGGGAGCATTCTCGCGCTTTCCCGCGCGCTGGGTGAAACCGCCCCGCTGATCGTGGTCGGCGCATCCACTTTCATCAGCCTCGACCCGAGCAGTCCCTTCTCGAAGTTCACCGCCCTGCCGATTCAAATCTACCAGTGGACAACCCGCGCCCAGTCCGAATTTCACGCGATTGCCGCAGGCGCGATTATTGTCCTGCTGGCGCTACTCTTGACCTTGAACGCCACGGCGATCATGTTGCGCAATCGCTTTCAGAAAAGATGGTAACTCACATGGAAAAAATTTACGCAATCGAAACCAGCAACCTCTCCATTCATTATGGAAACTTCACCGCGGTGAAAGAAGTGGCAATGAAGGTTGAAAAGCAAAAAATCACCGCCATCATCGGACCTTCCGGCTGCGGCAAATCTACGCTGCTGCGCGCCTTTAATCGCATGAACGACTTCGTGCCGGGCTGCCACATCACCGGTGAATTGTTGCTCCACGGTCAAAACCTGTATGGCAAGGACATTGACCCCGTGGAAGTGCGCCGCAAAATCGGCATGGTCTTTCAAAAACCCAACCCGTTTCCAAAGTCCATTTACGATAATATTTCCTGGGGCGCAAAAATCAACGGATTCAAAGGCAACATGAATGAACTCGTCGAGCAATCTCTGCGCGGCGCGGCGTTATGGGATGAAGTGAAGGACAAACTCCAGCAAAGCGCCTACGCCCTCAGCGGCGGACAACAGCAGCGCCTGTGCATCGCGCGGACGATTGCCATCCAGCCCGAAATTATTTTGATGGACGAACCCGCGTCCGCGCTCGACCCGATTTCCACGCTCCGTATCGAAGAATTGATGCAGGAGTTGAAAAAGAACTACACCATCCTCATCGTCACCCACAACATGCAGCAAGCCGCCCGTGTTTCGGACTATACTGCCATGATGATGATTGACGATCAGCGCTCCGGCGGCGTAATCGAGTTCGATGATACGAAGAAAATCTTTACCCGCCCAGGCGATAAGCGCACGGAAGATTATGTGACAGGAAGGTTTGGGTAGGATGGTATACAAGTAAACACGGAAACACGTAGATAGGTAAACACCTGTGTACGTGTTTACCTATTTACGTATTTACCTGTCTACATAAAACGAGGACACCATGAACAAACCAAAAGTGCTTTTTCTCTGTACAGGAAATTCCGCACGGAGTCAGATGGCGGAAGGATTGCTGCGCGCGTTGGCAGGCGAACATTTCGACGTATTCAGCGCGGGAACGGAACCAAAGGGTAGTATTCTGCCCGAAGTCGAAGAAGTCATGCGCGAGGTAGGCGTTGACCTATCCGCGCACTGGTCAAAGTCTGTGATGGAGTATCTCGGCAAAGCCGTTTTTGCTCACGTCATCACCGTCTGCGCGGATGCGGAGGAGAATTGTCCCGCCGTATTTCTCAACATGGGGACGCATGAACACTTCCCCTTCGATGATCCCGCGAAGTTTGAGGAATCCGCGCGGCTCGAATCCACCCGCCGCGTGCGCGATCAAATCGAAGAGCGGCTGCGCGAGTGGGTGAGCGGGCAGGGAATACAACCAATGGACTATCGGCAGAATTGATTGTGGTAGTAAAATACCTGTGTTGTTATTAATCTATAAGAGGTTTTATGATTAGAAAAACGTTCGAACATGAAATACAGCAGGTGAAAGATGAAGTGCTTGCGCTTGGCTCGATGGTGGAACATGCCATCATCGGCTCGGTGGAGGCGTTGAAGAAGCGTGATTTTAAGGCTTCTGAAAAACTGATTGCGGAAGATAAAGAAATCAATAGAAAGCGTTTTGATATCGAAAACCAGTTGATGATTTTAATCGCCACGCAGCAGCCGATGGCGCATGACCTTCGTCTATTGGCTTCAACGATGGAGATTATCTCGGAATTGGAGCGCATGGGCGATTACGCAAAAGGGATTGCCAATATCAACATCCGCATGGGTGAGGAAAAACTGCTCAAACCCTTGATTGATATTCCACGCATGGCAGAAAGAGGCGCGAGTATGCTTCATCGCGCGCTGACCGCCTTTGTTAATGAGGATGTGGACACCGCGAAAAAAATTCCGCTCGAAGATGATGAAGTGGATGAACTGTATACCCAGATTTACCATGAGTTGATGATGTTCATCATCCAAGACCCCAAGTCCATCGAACGCGCCAACTGGCTCTTGTGGGTTGCGCATAACCTGGAGCGCGTCGCCGACCGTGTGACCAATATTTGTGAAAGAACAGTTTTTATTGCTACAGGCGAATTTAGCGAAATTAATTCAAGTGATGGGTAAGGTAGTGATTGGCAATAAAAAAGCGATTATCGAAAGATAATCGCTTTTTTTGTTTCTGTTTATTTGCTGTCTACCCCATACGTCCCGTAATATACGCCTCGGTCAGTTCTTTTTTGGGTCTGGTGAACATTTCCGTCGTTGGCGCAAACTCGACCAATTCACCAAGCCAGAACAATCCTGTGTGATCTGAAACGCGCGCGGCTTGCTGCATGTTGTGGGTGACAATGACAATGGTGTAATCTTTTTTCAAATCCGCAATTAATTCTTCCACGCGCAGGGTGGCGATGGGGTCGAGCGCGGAGGTGGACTCGTCCATGAGAATCACTTCGGGCTGAACGGCGACCACGCGCGCGATACACAACCTCTGCTGCTGACCGAGCGATAACCCCAGCGCGTCGGATTTCAGGTCGTCTTTGACTTCATCCCACAACGCGGCGGCGATTAAACTTTTTTCCACGACTTCGTCCATCTTTACGTCCATGCCCATCACACGCGGACCGAACGCGACGTTGTCGTAAATGGACTGCGGAAATGGATTCGGCTTTTGGAAGACCATGCCCACGCGCTGGCGCAAATTTACCACGTCCATATCCGCGCCGTAGATATCCTCGCCCTTAAGCATGATTTTTCCATCCACGCGCGTCCCGTGAATTGTGTCGTTCATACGATTCAAGCAGCGCAAAAACGTGGACTTGCCGCAGCCCGAAGGTCCGATGAGCGCGGTTACTTTTTGCGGCTCGATTTCGAGGTTGATATCTGACAATGCCTTTTTACTGGTATTGTAGTAGAAGTCTAGGTTTTGGACAGAAAAAGCGGGTGTAATCATGTGTGGAATTTTACCTGTTTATCTGCGTACCTGTCTACCCGTTTTCGGGTTCTCTGGGATTTGCCGTGATTTAGTACACGGACTACACGGATTTGACGGAATCGCGCGGATTTCTTCCAAAAAATCCGCGTTTTGTCCGTGTCATCCGTCACATCCGTGTCCAAATGGTTTTTAATCACGGCGATTCCCAATGAGCCCGTTTTCGCTTGTTTACCTGTGTACCTCTTTCGACTATAATTCGCGCCAATGAAACGATTGATCTTTCTCTTTTTACTATTTTCTTTCCTGCTTGCTTCGTGCGGAAATTCATCTTCTTCCAATTCTGCGTCTTCCGCGCAGTATATCGAAAACAAAGGCTCCGATACCATTGTCAACCTTGCGCTGGCGTGGGCGGAGAAATATCAAGGCGCGCATGAAGACATCCGCATTTCGGTCACAGGCGGCGGGTCGGGGACGGGCATTGCCTCGCTGATCAACAACACGGTGGGAATCGCCAATGCGTCGCGCCAGATTAAATCCGAAGAGGTGGAAGAAGCCCGCGCGAAGGGTGTCGAACCCGTCGAGCATATCATCGCGCGGGACGCCATCGCGGTCATCGTCAACCCCGAAAATCCTGTCAACGAATTGACGCTCCAGCAAATCTCCGATATCTACAGCGGAAAATATACAAACTGGCAGGAAGTCGGCGGCGAAGACCGTCCCATTGTCAAGTTGTCGCGCGAGACCAATTCTGGCACGCATGTCTACTTCCTCGAAACGGTGTTGCGACTCGGAAGTAAGGAAGATAAAACGCTGTTCTCGATGGATACGCTGCTGCTGCCATCGTCTGAGGGAATCATCGCGGAGGTTCGTCAAAATCCCAATGCGATTGGCTATGACGGTTTGGGATATGTCCCCGATGATTTGAAGATGATTGCGATTGCAGAAGAGGATGGCGGCGCGTACGTGCTGCCCTCGATTGAAACGGTCAACGATAAGACCTACGCCATCGCGCGTGATTTATATATGTACACCAACGGCGAACCAACGGGAGTCATCAAGGAATATCTTGAATGGATTCACTCGCCCGAAGCGCAGGAAATTGTCGCCGAGTTGGGTTTTGTGCCTGTGAAGTAGAAAGGAAGCAACCATGACCTTATTGGAAGAAATTCAACTACGGTTAAATAATTTGCCGCTGGAAAAGCAGGGTGAAGTATTGGACTTCGTTACATTTTTGCAGGAGCGGGTTTACATCTCCAGTTCAACCGTTTCTCAAACCGAACGACGCGAGCGAATCGCTAACGCCTTCTCACGCCTGGCAAAATTAAAAACATTTGCGGATATTTCAGACCCTGTGGACTGGCAAAGACAAATACGGAAAGACAGAACGCTCCCCGGACGGAACGAATAATGCTTGCGGATAGCAACCTCATTATTTACGCTGCTTCTGGAAAATACCCCGCGTTAGTGAATTGGTTTTCCGAAAATATAATTTCTGTTTCCGCCATCAGCCTTGTAGAAGTTTTGGGCTACTCAAAACTAAAACTGGAAGAGAAGGAAACGCTTGAAATGCTTTTTGCCGAGATGAATATTCTCTACCCAAGCGCGGAAGTTTTTCAAAAGGCAGTGAGATTGCGGCAGGAGCATTCGATGTCCCTGGGAGATGCTTTGGTTGCCGCTACTGCTTTGCATTACAACCTGCCGCTTGCCACTCATAACACAAAAGATTTTGCCTGGATAAAATCGCTGACAGTTATTGATCCGCTTGTAGAAGAATAATATTCAATGGAAAAATCCTTATCCTTTCGTGAATTCCTCATCACCCGCCTGATTCAAGCCTCGGGCTATTCCGCCATTGTCTTTGTCGGACTCATCTTCTTCTTCCTGCTGCGCGAAGGTCTGCCCGCGCTCGGCGAAGTGGAAATGGACTCGCTGCTCAACATCCGCTGGTATCCCATCGAAGAACATTTTGGGATTCTGCCGCTCATCACTGGCTCGCTGATTATCACCTTCGGCGCGGGACTCATCGCTGTCCCATTTGGAATCGGCACCGCGGTCTTCATCTCTGAAATCGCGCCGCGCTGGGCGCGCGAGATTCTCAAACCGCTGGTGGAGTTGCTCGGCGGGCTGCCTTCCGTCGTGCTGGGATTTCTCGGCATTCTGGTCGTCTCGCCCAACTTGCGCGTGCTGCTCGATTTGCCCACAGGACTCACCGCGTTTACAGGTTCGCTGCTGCTCGGCGGAATCGCTGTCCCGACGGTTGTCTCTGTTGCAGAGGACGCACTCGATTCCGTTCCGCGCGCGTACCGTGAAGGCGCGTGGGCGCTCGGCGCGACGCGCTGGCAAACCATCTGGCGCGTGACTCTGCCCGCCGCGAAGTCGGGCGTGCTGACCGCCGTCATGCTCGGCGTGGGACGCGCCATCGGCGAAACGATGACCGTGATGATGGTCACAGGCAACGCGCCCGTGCTTGCTGTGAAACTCAACAGTTTATTTTCTCCCGTCCGCACCATGACCGCCACCATCGCCGCGGAAATGGGCGAAGTCGCCAACGGCAGCACGCATTATCATGTGCTGTTCTTTATTGGCATGGTTCTGTTTTTGATTTCGCTCATCGTTAATGTCATTGCGTCGTCGGTGGTCTTCCGCGCCAAAAAACGCGCGGAACGGATTTTGTCGTAATATAATGATGTTGGAGTAAGAATGGATACCTATCGAATTCGAACTAAAATT
>DZBA01000171.1 GCA_022729775.1 Anaerolinea thermophila
AAAAAAATCTGTGCGAATCCGTGTAAATCTGTGGCTGGTCTTTTGGTTTTTGGCTTTTCTTATTCCAGATTTGGAATTGCTGTTTTTTTGCGCTATTTGATGGTGGTATACTTTCACCATTAGAGGATGAAATGATGAACGCCGTAAACAAAAACCAGCCCGACCCTTCTTTACAAAAAATTATGGATGTCGTCCGCGCTATAGAGGCGGGAGACTATGCGTCTGACCTGCTGCATGGACTCGAAAGCGAAAACGGCGATATGAATCAACTGGTGCAAACGCTGGGGGTGATGGCGCACACCGTCGCGCAGCGCGACCATCAACTGCGTTTACTGCGCAGGGTGATTCCGATTGGGGTTGCGCTTTCTGCCGAAAAGGATTTCAACCGCCTGCTCGAAACGCTGGTCATCGAAGCGCAGTCAGTCACACACGCGGATGCCGGCACGCTGTACCTTGCGGAGGAAGGCGCGCTGCGTTTTGTCATTTTGCGAAACACATCTTTGAATCTGGCTTTGGGCGGGACAAGCGGCGCGAAGGTTTCCTTTCCCCCGGTGCGTTTGTATAAAGAGGACGGCAGTGAAAACCGCGCCAATGTCGCCTCGTATGTCGCGTTGACGCATCAACTTATCCGCATTGCAGACGCGTATGAAGCCGATGGGTTCGATTTTTCCGGCACAAAATCTTTCGACGCGCAATCGGGTTATCGTTCCAAGTCTTTTCTTGCCATGCCGCTGATTAACACAGAGGGAAAGGTGATTGGCGTGCTGCAATTGATTAATGCGCAAGACGCAAAAACAGGCGAAATTATCCCCTTTGCTGACGATGATGACGTGCTTGAATCGCTTGTGTTGCTTTCCACCGCCGCGCTGGATGGATACATCCGCGAAGAGTCTTTGCGGCGCGAGATTGCGCAGCTCAAAATCGAAATTGACCAAGCCCGCCGCGCGCGTCAGGTCGAGGAGATTACGGATACTTCATACTTCAAGGAATTGCAAAGCCAGGCAACCCAGCTGCGCGCAAGAAAAAAACCGTAGATTAAATTTCTGCCGGTTTGCCTTGCGTCAATTCGCTTCTTGTCAAGATAACCACCGCAGATAGAATCAGCCCGCCGCCGAGCATGACAATCGCGCCAAGTTTTTCATTGAACAACCAAGCTGCCAATAATACAGTGACCACCGGCTCCAGCGTGGAAAGCATTGCCGCGTTGGTCGGTCCGACTTTCTCCAAGCCTGCTAAAAACGTGACAACCGGAATGATGGTTGAAAATAAAATTACGCCAAGCATGGCAAACCAGCCGTCAGAGCTCGCGGGGAAGTGCGCGCCGTTGGTAAAGGTCAACATTCCATAGACGATTCCTGCCGAAGCAAAAATCACAGTGGATGATTGCACCGCTGAAACATGCTTCATTACACTTGTCCCCACGATAATATATACAGAATAAATCAACGCGGCTGCGACAGCCATCGCCACACCGACCAATTGTCCGCCATTGGGGTCTACCGTCAATGCTGCGCCGAACAAGGCAAGCCCAAGCGCAATCATTTTTATCCGCGTCACTTTTTCGCGCAGGAAGATGACCGAGAGGATGGTCACAAAGAGGGGATATAAATACAGCAGCAGCGCAACCAACCCGGCAGAGGCATAGTTGATGGCGGTCAAATACATGAATGATTGCCCCACATATCCCACCGCGCCCATGCCGACCAGCTGCGCGAGAATTTTTCCGCGCGGAAAAGATTCGCGCCGCGCAATCAAAATGGCGGTCATGATCAGCGCGGAAATTCCAAAGCGGATGAAAAGAACGGTGAAGGTATCCATGCCGTCGTTGTAGGCAAACCTGCTAAAGATGGCGAGTGTCCCAAACGACGCGGCGGAGATGGCAATGAGGATGATTCCAATGATGCGATTCATGTCCGCGATTATAAACGCGACAGCCGCCTTTGCGGGCGGCTGTTCTATTTTGTCATTGACTGGGAGGCTTGAATAAATAATTTTGCGGTTCGCGCCGAAATTCATAATTTTCGATAATGGCGGTAATTATCTTTTTTTGTTCTTCTGTGACTTCTTTGAATTCAAATCCGATGCTGAAATACTCCGGGCTGATATCTGGCTGAACCCATACCGTGCGCGCGAGCAAGGTCATGCGCTTTGCGGCAATCATCGGCAGTTCTGGCAGTTCAATGGCAAGCGTAATTTCCGCGTTTTCCGCGACGGACTTATCGCCAATGACCATCAAACCCATAAAACTTAAATCGCCCAAATGCCCCAGCAGCGTTCCGTTGTACAGGTCATATACGGGCGTATACGCCATCAAACTTTTTCGCTCTTCTTTTCGTCTTTCGTCCATCGTGCCTCCGTTCAATGAATACAGTGTACACGAACCTCAACCTGATTCGCATTGCCGTTTTATGGTAAAAATGCTTCATGCGCTGGATTTATATTTCACCTCATTTGGATGATGCCGTGTTATCTGCCGGCGGTTTGATTTATAACCAAACCCGCGCGGGCATGGATGTGGAAATTTGGACGCTCTTAAGCGGATTTCCGCCCGGCGAAATTTCACCCTTCGCGCAGTCGTTACACGCGCAGTGGGGGATTCCTGACCCATCGGATTTGATTCGCGCGCGCCGCGCCGAAGACCTTGCCGCCGCGGAAATTGTCGGCGCGAAAGCCATCCACTTCGATTTTTTGGATTGCATCTACAGGCGCGGAAAAAATGGCGAATGGCTGTACGCGGAAATCTTCGTCCCGCCGCATGAGGACGAAGCCGACCTTGTTGCGCAAATCGCCGATTCGATTTCCGCCCGCCTCACACCGGAAGACCAATTGGTCTGCCCGCTCGGAATTGGCGCGCATGTGGATCACACCCTCGCGCGCCGCGCCGTCGAAGCGCTTCCGCGCCCGGTTTTGTATTACGCGGATATTCCCTATCTGTTCAGGCATCCGCTTGAATTTGCGCAAAAAACAGATGGAATGACAAGGGACATCCATCAAATTGAAGAGATAGATTTGCGCGTCTGGTTGGATGCGATGGAAAAATACGCTTCGCAATTGGGCAGCCTGTTTGAAAGCCCGTCGGTCATGCGCGCGCAAATCCGTGAGTATTGGCTGGCATACAAGGGAATTTCACTTTGGAGCAACTTCTCCGCCCGCGCAGTATTCGGCATTTCTCACTTGTAACCCATTTTGAATCATGATATATTAAGGCAGCTTTCCGGGCAATGCCACCGGACTTTTTTTATCAATTGCATCTCTGTTTCAGGGATGCAAAATTCTATATAGTAGGAAAACACCATGACGAGCAATTTCCTTACTCAAGAGGGCTTTCAGAAATTACAAGAGGAGCTTGATCATCTACGTACCACCAAGCGGATGGAAGTGGCTGCGCGCTTACATGAAGCAATGGAGGGCGGGGAACTGATCGAGAACGCCGAGTATGAAGCTGCAAAGAATGAGCAGGCGTTCGTTGAGGGGCGTATTCAAGAACTTGACGTATTGCTTGCTACCGCGCAAATTATCGAAAAGAACGGCAAAGCAAAAAAGAGCGACGCGATTCAAGTTGGGTCTAAAGTGACCATCAAAGAAGGGAATTTTGAGCCTGAAACCTTTACCATCGTCGGCGCGGCAGAAGCCAACCCGCGCGAAGGTAAAATTTCCAACGAGTCGCCCATCGGCAAGGCGATCATTGGGCATCACGTTGGAGACGCGGTTAAAGTCGAAACCCCCGGCGGAACTTATAACGTCAAGATCATCAAGGCGAGCTAAAACAGGACGCGCACTCTTATCCCCGCGTGCCTGTAATTTAGGTTGCGCGGGGATTTTTTTATTACCAGAAAACTCTTAACACAAAGGACGCCAACCATAAAGGTTAACCCTCTAATGTCCCCTTTGTGTTAAAAAAGCAAAAAGGAAAGTTTCATTATGGCAGAATATACCAACCTCGAAAAAATCCGTTTGCAGAAAATCGAAGACCTGCGCGCGCAGGGCATTGAACCCTACCCCACACGCGCCCAACGCACACACACCAGCGCGCAAGCCATCGCGGAATTTGAAGCGGCGGAGAAGGAAAATCGCGAAGTGAAGGCAATCCTCGCGGGAAGAATCCGCGCGATGCGTTCGATGGGCAAACTCACCTTCACGCACATCGAAGACGGCGCGGGGAAAATTCAACTCTTCCTGCGCGTGAACGAATTAACCAAGGAACGCCTTGCCTTCTTCGATAAGATGTATGACCTCGGCGATTTTATTCAGGCGTCGGGCGTGATGTTCCGCACCAAAGCGGGCGAGATCACGCTGCACGTCCACGATTTTGCGCTGCTTGCCAAAGCCGTGACGCCGCTGCCAGCCGACAAAGATGTGACTCAGGAAGATGGAACCGTCGTGCGTTATGCCGCGCTTGAAAATACTGAATTGCGCGCGCGCCAGCGTTATGCCGACCTCGCGGTCAACCCCGATGTGCGCGATAACTTCCGCAAGCGCGCGTTGGTCATCAAGTCACTGCGGACTTTCCTCGACGACCATGATTTTCTCGAAGTGGAAACGCCCATCCTTCAACCGTTGTATGGCGGCGCGGCGGCGCGACCTTTCACCACCCATCACAACGAGCTCGATCAGGATATGTATTTGAGAATTTCGTTTGAGTTATATCTCAAGCGTTTGCTCGTCGGAAATTTGGAACGCGTGTATGAAATCGGGCGCGACTTCCGCAATGAGGGCGTATCGTTCAAACACAACCCCGAATTCACGCAGCTCGAATTCTACTGGGCGTACGCGGATTATTTGCAGGTGATGGAACTCACCGAGCAGATGGTTTCATATGTTTGCGACAAAGTGAACGGCACAACCAAAGTCAAATTTGGCGCTCACGAATTGGATTTCAAACCTCCGTGGCGGCGCGTGGAAATGCGCGTGGGCATCCTCGAATCCAGCGGAATTGACATCGCGGAATATCCCACTGCCGAAACGCTTTTCCAGGCGATCCGCGCCAAACACCCCAACAAAACTCCCGACCCGAAGGTGACGCGCGGCAAGATGATTGACTTTCTGGTTAGCGAATTCCTCGAACCGACATTGATTCAGCCGACCTTCCTTTATAACTACCCGCGCGATATTTCTCCGCTGGCGAAACCGCTGCCCGGCGACCCGCTCACTGTGGAGCGTTTTGAAGGTTACTGCGCGGGCTTTGAGCTGTGCAACGCCTTCACCGAGTTGAACGATCCGCTCGATCAGGAACAGCGCTTCATTGATATGCAAAGCGATTACAGCGACGATGAAGAAGAGAAGAATCCGCTGGACGAAGATTACCTGCGCGCCATGCGCTATGGAATGCCGCCCAACGGCGGGTTTGGCATGGGCGTTGACCGCCTGACCATGCTGCTGACCGATAAGCATTCCATCCGCGAGGTGTTGTTGTTCCCGGCTTTGAAGAAGGAAGAATAAAAAAAACGAACTCCCGAAGTTCCACTTCGGGAGTTTTGTAAGAATTCGACTCCGCAAGTAGAACTTGCGGATTCCCGCGAAGCGTCCGCGTAGTTTGTGTGTTCTTTATACATAGATTTCAAGAATTATTTTGGAGGAGTGATTATGGGTTTACTCGAAGGAAAGAACGCGCTCGTGTTTGGTTTGGCGAATGATAAGTCAATTGCATGGGGAATTACGCAGGCATTCAAACGCGAAGGCGCGAATATCGGCATCAGCTACGCGGGCGAAATATTGGAACGCCGCGTCAAACCGCTTGCGGAGAAAATAGATTGTAAATGGGTCGAAGAATGTGACGTGACCAAAGACGATCAAATTGCGGCGGTCGCTGAAAAAGCGGCAAAACATTTTGGAAAGATTGACATTCTGGTTCATTCCATCGCATACGCGGGACGCGAAGAATTGAGCCGTCCTTTTCATGAAACCAGCCGCGAAGGATTTCGCGTCGCCATGGATGTCAGCGTGTATTCTTTTGTCGCGCTGACTCACGCCTTTTTGCCTTTATTGAATCCCAACGCATCGGTGATGAGCATGACGTACCACGGCTCGGTGAAAGTCGCGCCGCATTACAACGTGATGGGCGTCGCCAAAGCCGCGCTGGAATCTTCCACGCGCTATCTGGCGTATGATTTGGGCGCGCAAAAAATTCGCGTGAACGCCATCTCCGCGGGACCGATCCGCACGCTGGCAGCGGCGGGCGTGGGAAAATTCCGCGATATGTATAAGCACTTCGCGGACGTTGCCCCGCTGCGCGAAAACGTCACCATCGAAGATGTGGGCAACTCGGCGGTGTTTCTCGCCTCTGACCTTTCCTCTCATATCACAGGCGAGGTGTTGTACGTGGATTCGGGTTTCAATATTATGGGCGTGCAAATTGGGGAAGAAGCAAAAGAGTAAGTGGTAATTGGTAATTGGGAAACTGGTAAACAAATTCGGGTTTACCAGTTTTTTATGGTTTATTCAAGGTCGCTTGATAAATCCGCGCCATGCTCCAGGCGTGTCACCCTGAGTGAAACGAAGGGTCTCTACCCCAGCGGCAAGACTCTTCGCTCTGCTCAGAGTGACAAAAACCAGACCTTGAATAAGCCATGTACCAGTTTTTTTATGCGCTTGTCTACTTATAGAACTACACGGTAAAATAACATGAAAATTCAAGTCGAACCTCATACATTGCAACGCGCTGAAGAGCGTGGAACAAACCTTGAAGAAATAAAAATTGTTCTTGAACATGGAACTGAAATCCCTGCCAAAGGAAATCGTAAAGCAAAGGCAAAAGTGTTTTCGTTCAAACAAGAACGTCTTGGAAAATACTATGAGGAAAAGCGCGTTGAGGTAGTTTACGTGGAAGAAGGCGACCTGATTGTGACAGTCACTGTTTATGTCTTCTACGGAGAATGGAAAGACTGATATGCAAATTATTTACAATACCAAATCCGACATCCTTTACATACGTCTTGACGAATTAAAACAGGATGTTATTAATCAACGCGTGTCTGATGATGTGGTACTCGATATCGGCAAGGAAGAAAAAATCATCGGCATCGAAATCATGGACGCATCGTCCCGATTGGACTTAAAAAGTATTTTCCCTGTTGAATATCAAATTACCGCAGGCGTTACCGCATAATGTTTAAACGCAACTCCACACCCACAGAAACAAATACAGCCGTTCAAGCCGTCGAGCGGA
>DZBA01000172.1 GCA_022729775.1 Anaerolinea thermophila
CGCGCCCGATGGCGAGTCGCTGCTGCATTCCGCGCGAGAAGGTGCGGACTAAATCTTTGCGGCGATTCTCCAAGCCGACCATTTGCAGAACTTCCGTAATGCGCGACGCGTGATTGGGAATTCCATACATACGCGCGTAGAACAATAAGTTTTCCTCGGCGGTCAGGTCGGGATACAAAAGCGGCATGTGCGAGACAACGCCCAATTTTGCGCGGACTTGCGCCGCTTCGTTGGGGAGTTGATGCCCCGCGACGTTGACTTGTCCCAGCGAGGGGCGTGATAGCGTGGCGAGGATTCTCAGGAAGGTGGTCTTGCCCGCGCCATTCGGACCAAGCAGCGCGACAAACTCACCCGGCGCGACGTAAAAATCCACTCCGCGCAGGATGGTCTTGAGTCCAAATCGTTTGACGAGTTTTTTTGTTTCTATCATGTAAGGTTGCGGGTTGAAGGTTGGAAGGTTGCAGGTTAACCTTTCAACCTTCAACTTTCTCTAACGTTTTAACTTGCCTTTCAATTCTTCGCGCCGCTTTTGATACGCCTCGTCAGTGATTTTGCCAGCGCGGTGCAGGTCGTCGAGCGCGAGAATGGAATCCATGACATCTTCCGCGTCGTTTTCGTCCTCTTCGTCTTCATCCTCGTCCTCGTCTAATTCTTCCTGCTTATTCCTGTCGCGGATGAAGAACCACGCGCCGAGCAAAATGAGGACAACGCCAAACGCGCCGACACCGATGAGCAGGTTTTGATTCTGCGTAATGTCAGGCTCGACGGCGGTCGAAGCAGAGGGGCTGCCCGTGATGGTAAATTCCAATTTGGAGTCTTTTGCCAAATTACCAACCGTATAAATTTGGAACTTCATTCCCTGCATATCATGTAAGCCGCCTTCGGTGATTCCATTTCCTTCGGCTTTCATCCCTTCGGGCAGCAGAATATCCACCTTGTCCACAGACAAAAGGACAGGCTGCGTAATCTTCATTTCATCCGCGCGGACAATGGATGAAAACGCAATCAAGCCGTAAGGCGTTTGGCTGGGCGGCATGGCAAAGCCATTTTCCGTGCCGACAAAGGGCGCGCTGTCTTGCGAAGCCTCAAAGCCAAGCGGCTGTGTGCCTTCTGCGGCGAGTAGGAAGGGAATATCTTTCTGCTCCGCGCCCATGTCAACGGTCACGGTTTTTCCGCTTTCGTTGAGGATGGAATACACCGCGAACATTTGCGCTTCATCGGCGTTGGCAAAGTCAAAGAACAATTGCAGCGAGGCAATTTTCAACTGCGATAAATCATCGGTAGAGGCGTACATCACAATCGCAGGGAGTTCCACGCTGGTCATGCCGGCTTCTACAAATGCAAACTCAGATTGATACATCAAACCGTTGACGCTGACTTCCGCGATGAAGATTCGATTTTCGGGGACTTCGATATTTTCAAAAAGGAAAGTCCCGTCGGCGTTGAGCGGGGTTTCCGCTTTGGAGACTTCTGTCGGTCCCGCGTTCATATCGCCCGCGTGTTCATATCCATGCAGGATGACTTTCGCGTCGGCTGGAATTGCCGCGCCGGTTTGATTATCCACCGAGCCGCTCACGCTCCCAACACCCGCGACAGATTCTGCGGCGGCGGTTGATTCGGCGGGCGCGGTTTGAGTCCCATCCGCAGGTGTGGACTCGACTTCGGGCGTGGTGACAGGTTCGGGCGTAGCGGTCGGCTCGAGGTCGGCAACAGGCGCGGAAAAAGTCAGCGAGCGGAGATACGCTACGACGGCAGATAACTCTTCGTCGGAAAGAGTCTTCCCAAAGGCGGGAATCTCATCCATGCCGTTTTTGGCGATGGCGGTTAACTCATCCGCTGAAAGCGCGGACATGCTTTCGAGGTCGCTGAAATATTTTTCGCAATCGGCGCAGTTGCTTGCAAAGAGCGTCTTGCCCTGCGCGAGTTGTTCTTCGGCTGTGTGCAGCGAAAGCGCGTACCCAACCACATCCCAGCGTTCTTGATCGTTGAGGCTGTTGAAGGGCGGCATGAATTTTTCGAGGTTGCCCTGTGTGACTTGCTTGTACCAGTCGGCGGGGGTGGCTTTATTTGCCACTTCTGCCAAGCCGATGGCGGCAACTTTGACGGGCAGTTGCTTGCCCTGTTCGCCATCGCCGAGTCCCGTTGTGCCGTGACAAGCCGCGCATTTTTCAGCGTAGATTTTTTCGCCGTTGGCAATGTCCATCGGTTGGGCAGGGAAGAGCGGTCCCATGGTGGGCATGGGCGTCGGCGGAACATAATTCGGCGGCGGTGTGACATCTGCCGCGAGCGTCATGTTGCAGGCGGCAAGAAGGGTGGCAAGCAGGGCTAAAATAATTGGGTAGCGTAACTTCATAAATGATTCCTTTAAGGTAATGAAGAAGTCAGAATGCAGAATGAAGAATTTTTATTCTACATTCTGCATTCTGCATTTTTCATTGCAGCGATTTCCCACACGAGGGGCAAAACTTATCCGAAGCGAGGATGGCTTTTCCACATTTGGGGCAGAAGCCCGCAGATTTTTCCTTGCGCTGTTTGCGGCGCGCGGCAATCATCGCTTCGAGGTCGTCATCGGATACGGGCGCGGGCTGCGCGGTGGTGGATGAATCTGCGCGGGCGGCTTCGGCGGCTTTTTCGATGCGCGCTTCGGCAGTGGAAGCGGACGCGCCTTGCGTTAATTCATCGAGCCGGCGGAGGACATCCGCGCCTTTTTGTAAGAGCGCGGCGCGCTGCGCGGGATAATCTTCCGTTGGGATTTTGCCGAGATTGTGGTCGAAGTCCAATTCTTGCAGCGCGTTGACCACGCGGTCGCGTTCCGCTTTGAGCGCGGAGACTTCCAGCGAATCATCGGCGCGGAAGCGGCGCGCGCGCTGGGTGAACGGCGCGTACAGGTAAACGCCAACGAGAATGAAGGCGGCGAAGATGAGAAAAATCGAGCCGAGTTCCATTATTGAATCCCTTCGATGACTTTTTGAATTTCGTTCACCGAGCCGAAGGGACCGATTTTGACATGGCGCAAAATTCCCTCGCGGTCAATGAAGTAGGTTTCTGGCACGCCCATTTGACGATTGAGGATGCTGGAAATATTGGATTGCAAGTCGGGCGCGTTGGGGAAGGTGATGTTGAATTTTTTAAGATATTGGCTGGAGCCAGCGGGCGTATCCACGTACGCGACGCCGACGAAGACAACATCATCGCCGTCTTTGTATAACTGCCATGCTTCTTCCAGATCGGGAGCTTCCTGCTCACAGGGTTTGCACCACGAAGCCCAGATATTTACCACCAATACTTTTCCGCGAAAGTCGGAAAGTTTCATCTGCGGCGTGTCCTTGTATTCATAGCCTTCGTAATACACAAGGTCAAAATCGGGGACAGGTTCGTTCAGCGCCGCCATGGGGTTGCGCGCCTTATTAAGTCCAAAGCCGACGAGGGCAAGTAAGCCGACGATGAACACCCATACGACGATCTGCACCCACAGCGCCACGCCTTTCTTTTCGATATTTGTTTGTTCGGTCATACATTCTCCGTTAATATCAGACCACCTAAATTTTGCCCAAATTAGACCACAACTCGTCATGAGCCGCCAAAATCTGGACACGGATGACACGGATTTCACGGACGGACACGGAAAAAATAAAAAAATCCGTGAGAATCCTCGTCATCCGTCCAATCCGTGTACAAAAAGGTTTTCAATGAACCATTCCCGCGATAACTTGTAGGGTATTTGCACAAAATTTAGGTGTCAGGTCTAGTTGTCTTATTTCTGTTTCTTCAATTCTTCTTCCATCCGCGCGAGATAATCATCTTTTGCGGCGGGGATTTCATCCGCTTCGACTTCGACAGGCGCGGGCTTTTTGCGCCAATCGCTCATCGAGCGGAAGAGGATGACCACGCCCGCGAGGATAATCACCGGCGGGATGAGGTACATCAGCCAGAAGAATCCTTCACGCGGGGGTTCGGCTAAAACGCGCGCGCCGTACTGCTGCTCAAAGTATTCGAAAATTTCCTCTTCGGTCTTTCCTTCCGCCAATAGGGTGCGGATTTGTTCGCGCCATTCTTTACATGCGTCAGTCGGGCAGACATCCAGCGGGGTGCTTTCACACACGGGACAATACAACTGCCGCGCGATGGCGTTTACTTCGTCATCGGTGGGCGCGGAACTTTGCGCGGAGGCGGATGAGAAGGATGCAAACAGAAGAGCGAGAAACAAGACGAGATACGCGATACGTGTTGCGTGTTGCGTGTTGCGTGAGGCGTGGAGCGTGGGACGTGATTGATGATTCATCTTTACTTTCCAACTTTCAAACATTCTAACCTGCAACCTGTGACTGCTTCGCGCTTCTGCGTGAGTGAACGCGCTCTTCGGCGGGGTCTTTATCGGGCCAGGCGGCAAACAAAACGCCGAAGAAGAACGCAATGCTGCCAATCCACAGCCAGTTGACCAGCGGGTTGACGAAAATCTTGAAGGTCGCGCCCATGCTTGAGACGGGCTGCCAATCTACCAGCAGGATGTATAAATCATCGCGGAAGGTGGAGCGTTGCCCGGGGATGGTCATGTTCTGCTGCGAGTCGAAGTAGTAATCAATGCGCGGCGTTAACTGTCCGAGGTAGATTCCGTTTTCGTACACGTCCACAATCGCGCGGGTGTAGTTGACTCCCGCGCCGCTGTCATCCCATGAAGCGAGCTCACGGTATTGCACGGTGTAACCAGAGAGGTTGAGTTCCCCGCCCGAAGCGACCGTCCCCTGCGTTTCGGTTTGGAAGACTTCAATGCCGAGAATGCCAATCGCCATCAACATCATGCTGATATGGATGATATATCCGCCGTAGCGCCGGCGGTTGCGTCCCATCAGGCGCATCAGCGCGGTGAAGAAATTTTCGTTTTGAGAGTGTTGACGCGCGCGCGCGCCGCGCCAGAATTCCTGAACGGTGACGAGCAGCACAAAAGCGATGAGGAAGAACGCGATCAGCGCAATCCAATTTTGGGTGTAGGTGAAGAACAGCGCGGCTGTGATGATCGCCGCCACAAGCGCGGATTTCCACAACGCGCGTCCCAAAGTCTGGATGGTGGAATGTCCCCACGCAGAAAGCGGCGCGACGCCCATCAACAGCATCAGCGCGGCAAAGAGCGGCGCAGTGGCGCGTTCATAGAAGGGCGGTCCAACCGTCACTTTTTGTCCCGTGAACAATTCCGAGATGAGCGGGAAGATGACGCCCCAAAAGCACACAACCAGCACGCTCATGAACAAAAGATTATTCAAGAGGAACAATGCTTCGCGTGAAAGCATGGAAGTCATTTCGTTTTCGCCGCGCAAGAGGGGCCAGCGCCAGATGAGCAGCGCAACAGAGATAATGAAGGTCAAGCCGATGAAGGCGAAGAACAGCGGACCAATGGCGCTTTCGGCGAAGGCGTGGACGGAAGACAAAACCCCGGAACGAGTCAAAAACGTCCCAAAGATGACCAGCGCGTATGTCAGAATGACAAGGATCATGTTCCAATGTTTGAGCTGCCCGCGCTTTTCTTGAATCATCACAGAATGAAGATACGCGGTGCCGGTCAACCACGGCATGAACGCGGCAATCTCAACCGGGTCCCAGCCCCAATATCCGCCCCAGCCTAATACGTCATACGCCCAGCGTCCGCCGAGGACAAGCCCAAAGGAGAGGAAGAGCCACGCCCACAACGCCCAGCGGCGCGTGAGTCGAATCCAGCGGTCATCGGTGCGACCTGTGACCAACGCGGCGATGGCAAAGGCAAACGGGATGACGTAGGCGACAAATCCGAGATATAACATCGGGGGATGTATCACCATGCCCGGGTGACGCAGCAGCGGATTAAGTCCGCGCCCATCTTCGGGGAAGAAGAGCGTCGCGCCCGCCGGCGCGAACATGTGCGGCTCGACATTGCCCGGCACGTTCCAAAAGCGCGTGAAGGGATTCTCGTAAAAGACATTCAAGCCGAGGAAGAAGGCGGTAGTCACAGAGGCAACCACGATCACCCAGGGGAGGAATTCGATGTCGCGCTCCCATTTGCGGATGGTGACCGCAGAGGCAAAGAGCGCCAGCAGCCATGACCAAAAGACGAGCGAGCCTGCCTGTCCGCCCCACCATGCGGTCACTTTCAAATAGGTGGGCATACTGCGGCTGGTGACTTCATAAACGAAGGCAACTTCATAATGATTGTTGACCAGCAAATAAATCAACGCTGCCGCAGAAAGAGAGATGAGCGGAAACAACAACAGCATTGCGCGTCGCGCGCTTTCGATTGTTGCCAGCGATTTTGTCTGTGCGCCGTACGCCGCCGCAATGACGCTGTATACAGCAACGATAAAACTTACCACTAAAATTCCATAGCCAAATTCAGAGAGCATAATGTTAGTCCTATTAGTTGGATGGTCAAATAGTCACATAGTCTGGCAGTCGAATAGTGTGACTAAGCGACTATCAGACCATGCGACTCCCCGGCTACTTCGCCGCCTGTTCGGGAACTGCTTCTTCGTATTTGGTCGGGCATTTGAGCAGCAGTTCATTCGCGTGGAAGATTCCATCTGCTTCCATTTTGCCGGTCATAATCGCTTGCGCTTCGTTGCGGAGCAGGTCGGGCATGACGCCTTCATAGACGACCTTGACACGCTGGCGTGAAGGGTCGTTCACGGCTTGATTTAACACCAGCGCGAGTCCGCCCTGTGCTTCGATGTCCGCGTTATCACCGGGGACGTGGGCAACCTCAAAGGTGAGCGTCAAAGTCTGCGCGTCGTATTCAATTGTGTCGCCAATGACCGCGCCGGAAAGACGCAGGCTTTTGCCAACCACTGATTGACCTTCCGCCTTGACCTCATCTACGGTCATGAAATATTCCTTGCTCGCCTGCGTGGATGAAACGATTAAATACACCACAGCAGCCAGAATTAAAAAACCACCCATTAAGAATTTTGTTCGTTGCATTTGTTCCTCCAATTGTCTATAAAACAGTTTGTTAAGACCTTGTTTGTCTTTCGTGTAAAATGTTACAAGCATTGTCCATTTTACATGGGGAGATTAATTATCCATGAGTTTCGAGGGTGGATGGATGTCATTATTTTGCCGAATTCTGTCATAGCGTGGAACTTTTCAAGGCTTTTTGCGTACACTATAATACACACAAAAA
>DZBA01000173.1:0-4221 GCA_022729775.1 Anaerolinea thermophila
GGGGGTCGCCGGGGCCGGGTCACCCGCGGCGGGGGTGAGGGCGACCTTTGACGTGGCCTTGGGCGTGGCGTCGTTCGTTGGGGCGGCGGGGGCTTCGGCGGCGGGGGCGGAGCCGCCGCAAGCGACAAGCACCATGCTGGCGAGTACCAACACTGAGAGCAAAGCGAACAAACGTTTAGTCATCTTTCTTACTCCTCCGAAAATATTTAGGTGAAATTTGATTCCCGCTTGCGCGGGACACGAAACAGCGGACAATGCTGGCGATGTCTGCCTCACCTCCTTACCGGTAAGGATATAAAACCAAAGAATCTCGATTGGAGATTCTTCAGGACAAACCTCAGGTTGCCTTAACAGCCTTTCATTTACGTTAAGCGACAATAATAAGGCGATTTTTATGTAAGGTCAAGTGCCAAATTTATGACTTATTTACAACTCTACTTGATTATTTCTCGTGCGGCTTATATAACAACTGCTCGCGGAAACGCAAATCGGTATTTCGGATTTTCATGGCAAGGTCAGCGGCGAGGTTATACATCAAGCGATAGCCAAGCTGCGGATAGGTCTCACATAGTATGATGAGTTTATCGCGCTGAATGACCAGCAGGCGCGTGTCTTTCAGCACTGCCCGCGCGGATGCGGAGCGCAATCCCTCATCCACCAATGCGACTTCACCAAAAGATTGTCCGCGTCGTAAACGCGCGATGACGGTTTCCGCGTCTGTGTCGCCGGAATCTGGGCTGTGAATCACAATATCCACCTCGCCCTGCGCGATGACATACAGTTCCTTGCTTTTGCTATTTTCCTTAAAAACAAGGTCGCCCACGTTGAACGTAACTTCCTGACACAAGTTAGCAACCAACTCCAATTGGGTTGGCGTGAATTGATAGAAGATGTCGCTTTGTTTTAGAAAATTAACCAGAATGCTCATGCCTTGAATCCTTTATGAAATAAAACGCATTAAGGGTAGGTATAAGTCAGCCAATCGAGCGGGTCTACCTGTATACCGTTAACCCATAGTTCCCAATGAAGATGCGGACCTGTAATACGACCAGTGCCGCCCACATCACCGATGACCTGTCCCTGCTCGACCATATCGCCAACCTTAACGCCGATTCGGGATTGATGCCAAAAGCCGCTGTAAATACCCCAGCCATGATCAATGACCGTCGTGCCGCCGCGCACTACCCAACTATCCGCGAACACAACCCGCCCGCGCGCCGGGGCAGTGATGGGAAGTCCCACGCCGCCGCCAAAGTCAAGCCCGGTATGAAAACCTTGAATGGAAATATCCGTCCCTTGACCAATGTACGTGCGGCGGTTTCCGTAACGCGACGTGAAATATGTGGACTCTGCATACAATGACGCGGGCGAGTAAAAATCTCCAGACCAAAACTTTTCGGCAGTGACCGGCGTTGTTAAGTTAATCAGCTCATTAAGTTCTGGCTCTGTTTCCGCGGGGTCAATGGTTACAGGGTCTACATAAAGAAGCGGGTCATCGGGATAATTTCCCGACACGATGAGAAGCAGCTGCTCATAAGATTGGACGCTGCCATCCGGCAAAGTCGCGTCTAATCGCAACGGGTAGACGCCCGGCGGAAGCAAAGCGTGTACGCCTTGCAGCGCAACTTGCGCGCCATCTTCCACCTGGAAGAAGTGCAGTGGATGATCCACTAAAATTCCGCCAAGCGTGACGCCCGGAAGCGCGTTTACTTTGATGACGCCCGTACCGCCCTGTTTGATGGGCAGGTCGCGGATTTCCGCGCTGATGAACGCAGGCGGCAGCCCGCTGATATTTCCAGAAGCGGACGCGCCGCTTGTAAACAGCGTATCGCCGGGCAGCGCGTCCCATGAACCTTGCAGGTTGTTGTAATGGGAAAGAGTCCACACATCGGTATTTTGCTTGACCGCCAACTCCAACAGCGATTCGCCGGGGCTGGCAGTGACGCGCGTGTTCAATCCCTCACCTTCGGCGGGGACAATCATACTCACGCCGACATAAAACTCACTGGGACTGACGACATGATTTAACTTCTTGAAAATATTTTCAGGGACTTGCGTGCGCCGCACAAGGCTGCGATATGAATCGCCGAAGTTGATGACCTCGGTATTGAGAGAACCTGTAATCCCATCGAGACCAGGGATGACGAGCTGCTGTCCCGCGTTGAGTTGGTTCGGGTCTGTGATGCCATTGGCAGACATCAGCAAAGTCAGGTCAATACTAAAACGCGCGGCAATGGAAGACAGGCTGTCGCCCGGTTGGACGACATACACAGGTCCCGTCACATCTTGGGCTTGAACGGGGTGAAAGAAAAATATAAGGGATGAGAGAAAAAGGAAAAGTGAAGCGGTATATTTATACATTCTTAAATTCGACCTTATCGCCAATTTCGTAATCCCCAATGCGATTTGGATGTACCTCTAAAATATATCTTGCGGCAGATTTGGAAACATAAGCGGGGCGCCACGATTTTGCAATCACCTTATCCACAACCGTTAAATCATCATTGACCCAAAAAACGGCAAGGTCAAAAGGGACAAAGAACATGTGAATGGAAGAATCGAGGCGCGAATCTTTTTCGTTGACGAGGAGAAGCCCATCATTAAAATCAAGGCGCGGACGAAACATCAACCCGCGCAGGCGGCACAGGAACGTATCGCAAAATCCCACGCGCGCGGGAGATTCGAGCGCGGCGCGGCTCAAATTCCGAACCTGAATGAAGCGCGGCATACTCACCAAAAAATCAACCCGATTTCTTATTCAGGATTTTTTCCACGCTGTCCATCAAATCCTGCGGGCTGAAAGGCTTGGCGATGTAATCATCCACTTTGGCAATATGCAATCCCAACACCTTGTCAATGTTCTGCGCTTTGGCAGTCACCACAATCACAGGGATATGTTGGATGGCGGGATCGGATTTCATTTGTTGGTATACTTCCCAACCGTCCATACCGGGCATCATTAAATCGAGAAGCACGACATCCGGCTGCTTTTCCGCAACCAATTTGAGACCTTCCCTGCCATCAGACGCGCCAGTTACCTCGATCCCACGCCGGTTAAGGATGAGCCGAATCAACTCAACCATTTCAGGGTCGTCTTCGATACACACAACCTGTTTGTTAGACTTATTGTTCATACTTCTCCTGTCCTTTAAGTGTAAAGTTTACCATAATCAATAAAGGTTAAACCTATGAAAATCATTACATGGAACATCAACGGAATCCGCGCCGCGCTTGGCAAAAACGCGCTGGAGTGGGCGTTTGACCAAAAGCCAGATTTTTTATGTTTGCAGGAAGTAAAAGCGCGCGAAGAACAACTAAATGAGGAACAACGCGCCGCGCTGAAGCTCCCCTACGCGTGGAATCCCGCGCAGCGCGCCGGGTACAGCGGCGTGGCGACCTTCTTCAAAAAACAACCCGGTGAAATTGTCATTGGCATGGGAAACGAAGCCTTCGACGTGGAAGGGCGCGTGATTCAAACCGTACACGAAGGGATTCGGCTCTTCAATATTTACTTCCCCAACGGGCAGCGCGGACATGACCGCGTGCAGTACAAGCTCGAATTCTACGAACACCTGCTCAACCTATGCGACGCGCTTCATAAAAAAGGCGAGCAAATCATCATCACCGGCGACTTCAACACCGCGCACCAGCCGATTGACTTGAAAAACCCGAAAGAGAATGAAAAGACTTCCGGCTTTCTACCCGAAGAACGCGAATGGGTGCAAAAATTCCTGGAGCATGGCTTTATAGATGCCTATCGCAAACTACACCCCGATAAGGAACAATATACATGGTGGACATATCGCTTTGCGGCGCGGCAGCGCGGAATCGGCTGGCGGATTGATTACTACCTGATTTCCGAATCCCTGCTCCCGCGCGTGCAGGATGTTGTCATTCACGAAGACGTGCAAGGCTCAGACCACTGCCCGGTGGAGTTGACGTTAAAGTAACACGGATTCAACAAATGGAATCCGCAAGTTCTACTTGCAGATTCCAAACAGCAAAAGTCCAGAAGTAGAACTTCTGGACTCCGTTCTCAAAATCCCGTCACCAGCGAGATGGCAAAAATCAACAGCATAAACAGAAATTGCAGCGCGAACAAACCCGCAAAGACGTAGATGACGTACATCCACGCGGAAGTGGATTTGGAAGATTGCGGGCTGACCTGCCCGCCTTCCGACAGCGCCCGCGAGTATTCCACCGCCTGCGAAAGATTCGGCG
>DZBA01000173.1:4321-7122 GCA_022729775.1 Anaerolinea thermophila
GCGGAATCCTTTTTGCTTGGCTTCCAATTCTCCCGCGCGGAGTTCGCCATCCATCCGCAGCACGGAGAGGTGATAGAGCAGCAGCACAGTGAAGATAATCAACGCTTGCAGGGTGTTGAGAACCGTGTTGAGCAGGTCTTCTTCCCCGCCGCCCAGCGCGGCGTTGATGAGGTTGAAAATCAGCCCGCCCGCCGAACCCATGATTCCGATGACGGAAGCGAACAGCACGAGATATACATACGTTTTGCGAATCACGGAACGACGCGCATGGTCGCCCAAACTGTTTTCTTCGAGGGCGTGACTTTGCACGGGACGCCAGGTCAGCAGCCAGAGGGGAAGTCCAGCCGCGAGGAAGGAAAGCGCGCGCGCCAGCGGGTCGGCGAATCCGCCCGCGTTGAGGTAACTCTGCGCGGTGAGCAAATCAATCACCAGCGAGAATAAAGACGCGAAGGCGAAGGTCGAGGCGGCGAGTCCCAGCAGCGAGAGGATGTAAAAATACAGCCGTTGTTTGCTTGCGCGGCGCGGCGCGTCTTCATCAAAGTTGAATTGATGGTGAAGCCATGCGCCGTAATACGCCCATATCACTCCCAGCGGCACGCCGATGGAAATCGGAACGCCAATGCTTTGGATGAAATCCGCCGCGTTTTTTCCTTCGCCGAAAATTTGCATGAGAATCAGGTAGAGCAAATTTCCACCAGCGGTGAGGACGGTGATAACGCCGCCCAACGCAAGCAGGTAAAGAATGCCAAGCCGCAGCAGGGATTCTCTTTCGGAGGAATCTTCGAGCGCGTCTTGCAACATCTTCCACGCGAAGAACCAAATCGGCGCGCCGATGAGCATGAGCGCAACGGCGTTGATGGCGGTCTCGCGCCCGACCGCGCCTAGCACGTTTTGCGCGGAGAAGGTGAAGGCATAACTCAACGCCTGCTGCGCGCCGTACACGGTGAAGAGCAAGCCGTATAACATCCAGATAAAACGCGCGAGGCGGCGGACTTCGGTGAAGTTTTCTTTTTCGGGGAGAGTCTTCCACTCACTTTGCAGCACGTTCCAGAAATACGCGGCGATAAGCAGGTTGATGACGATGGCGATGAGATTATCTATCCACGTTTGTGTGCCGCCGAAAACCGCGCGGGAGGCGTAAAGGTTGGCTGAAGTGAGGAAGGCACGATTGACGAACGCAAGCAGATTCTGCGCGACGGGAATCAACGTGCCAAGCAAAATGCCGTAGAGGAAAACGGCGCGGAGGCTGGCGGTCTTTTCATCGTCCTCTTTGGATGAGACGCGCTGCGCCCACAACCAATGGATGAGAAAAATCGGCACGCCCACGAGGATGAGCGATAACGCCTGCGCGAGCGCGGAGGCGCTGTCTACAATTTCCTGTCCCAGTATCGAGCGCAGCAGTCCAATAACGCCCCAGAGGACAATTTCCACGCTGATGAAGGCGATGGCATAAAAATAAAGTCGGCGGATGGTTTTCATGGTACTTCCTTTATACGGAGTCGAAAGTCTCCTGACTTTCGAGATGCCAAAGTTGAGACTCCAAAGTCGGGAGACTTTGGAGTCCGCGCTATTTCATTTTTTCCTGATACCAGTCGTACGCCCAGAAGTTATACGGCATGGAATTTAACTTCCACATGCCATTTTGCTTGACCAGGAGCGCGCGGTCTTCGCTGGCGTAACGTCCCGATGAAAACGGGTCGCTGCCTCCGTAGTAAATTGCCAGTGTAACGAATGCCTCATCGCCGTTGACTTCCGCCGCGCCGACATCCACGCCCGCGCTGGAGGGATTCACCTGCCCGTTGAAAAAAGACTGGCGGAATTCTTCATAGGTCGGCTTGTGGTCGAGGTCGGCAAGGTAGCCGTAGGCTTTTTGGTAATCCTTGTTCAAGGTGGCGAGGATGTAATTGTGGACAACGCCTTCGGGAGTCGCATCGTCCACGTAGTCGCGCGCGCCGTCCTGCCGCGTAAAGAAGAGTACGAGGGCGAGAATCACCAGCGCGGCAATGCCGATGAGAATGCCTGTCAGAAATTTATCCTGTTTCATGGAAGAGTCCTCCGCTTTGATTGTATGAGGTTAAGAGGCGGAAAGCAAGCAAAAAAAAAAACGCCGAGTCGCTTGCGCGCAACTCGGCGGTTTACCAATTACGAATTACCCGCCCTCTCCATCTCTTCCTGCTTTTTGAACTGGCTCATATACAAGTCGTAATAAAAGCCTTTCTTTTCCAGCAATTCATCATGCTTGCCACGCTCTATGATTTGCCCCGCTTTCAAAACGAGGATTTGGTCCGCGTTGCGAATGGTGGACAGGCGGTGCGCGATGACGAAAGACGTGCGTCCGCTTAACAACTTGTCAAACGCTTTTTGAATCAAGCGCTCGGTTCTTGTGTCAACGCTTGATGTCGCCTCATCTAAAATGAGAATGCGCGGATCTGCCAGCGCGGCGCGGGCGATGGATAGCAACTGCCGCTGACCTTGACTCAGCCCTGAGCCGCGTTCGCCCAAAACCGTCTCATATTTTTCAGGGAGTCTTTCAATGAACGAATCCGCGTTGGCGAGTTTAATGGCTGCCATTACTTCTTCATCGGTCGCGTCGGGTCGCCCAAAGCGGACATTTTCCACAACCGACGCGCTGAACAAAAACGTATCTTGCAGCACAATGCCCACCTGCCTGCGCACGGATTCCGCTTTCACGTCGCGCACGTCCACGCCGTCAATTTTTACCGCGCCTTCGGTCACGTCGTAAAAACGCGGCAGCAGGTTGATGATGGTGGTCTTGCCCGCGCCCGTCGGTCCGACAATCG
>DZBA01000174.1 GCA_022729775.1 Anaerolinea thermophila
ACTTTTCCGCGCACAAAGAGAGTCCCCTCTTCCAGCACGCGCTGATAAAACTCATCGTAGGATTTGTACGCGGTACGCATGTCAATGTAGAAGTTGTAAACCGTCGCGCCCGTGCGTTCATGGACAAGGTGCGCGAATTTCAATCCCTGCATACAGCAAATCACCGAGCAATAGTTGTTGAAGTTTCTGTCGCGCGAGCCAACGCAGTGGATAATGCCCACCGACTTGGGCGTGGTCTTTCCATCGCGCAGCACGATGTTGCCGTTGGTCGGTCCGCCCGCGTTGCTGAGTCGCTCGAACTCGATACTGGTGAACACATTCGGCAGGCGACCATAGCCATAGTTGCTGACTTGCCGCGCGTCGAAGAGGTCATAGCCCGTAGCGAGGATGATGTTGCCCACGTCTACATTGAGGATTTCATCTTTTTGGTTGAAGTCAATCGCGCCCGTCGGGCAGAATTTTTCACATGCCTTGCACGTTCCCTTTTGGAAGTAGGTGCAGTTCTCTTTATCCATCACGGGGTATTTTGGGACGGCTTGCGCGAACGGCACATACACCGCTTTGCGATAGCCCAGCCCCGCTTCGTACACATCGTCAATCACTTTCTTCGGGCATTTCTCCTGACAGATTCCGCAGCCCGTACAAAGCGGCTCGTTGATGTAACGCGCCTTCTTGCGGATGACCACATGAAAACTGCCGACATAGCCAGAGACATGCTCGACCTCGCTCCATGTCAAGAGCGTGATGTTGGGATGTGTGCCAGCCTCGACCATGCGCGGAGTCAAAATACACGCGGAGCAATCCAGCGTGGGGAAGGTTTTGTCAAACTGCGACATGTGCCCGCCGATGGAAGGTTCGCGCTCGACCAGATAGACATGGAAGCCGCCGTTTGCAATTTCCAGCGCGGCTTGAATGCCCGCGATTCCTCCGCCGACGACGAGCGTATTCGGATTAATCGGGACTTTCAATTCTTCCAGCGGTTTGTTCTCGATGACGCGCGAAACCGCGCCAGAGATCACCGCCTTTGCCTTTGCCGTCGCCATTGCCTTATCGGTATGCACCCATGAGACATGCTCGCGGATACAAGCCATCTCGCACAAAAACGGATTCAAGCCTGCTTTTTCGGTAGCCGTGCGGAAGGTCTTCTCATGCAAGTGCGGCGAACATGCCGCCACCACTACGCGCGTTAAACCAAGTTCTTTGATGTCCTTCTCGATTAATTCCTGACCGAGACTCGAACACATGAATTTATAATCGCGCGCGACCACCACGCCCCTGTCTTGGAGCGCTTCCGCCGACCATGTTGCCACATCTTCGACGTTAACAATGCCCGCGATATTCGATCCGCAGTGACAGACATAAACGCCGACTCGTTCCTGTTTTTTCTCGTCGCTCATTTCACTACCTCCTTCCCCTCGTGCTTCGTCCAGCGGCGTGGCATGGGCAGACCTTCATCCTTCTTGCGCGGCGCGGACGGGTCTTGCGTAACAGGCACTTCCACGCCGATATCCGCCAGCGCGTTGCGCGAGCTGACCATCTCCACGCCAATGCCCAATTCTTCGGGCTGCTTGCCGAAGGCGAGTCCCATAAGTTGCGTAAAGAACAAAATCGGCATGTGATAATCTGTACCGAAGAAGTGGTTCATTTCATTTTGATAGGCGTCCACGTTCATCTGGCACATCGGGCAGACGGTGACCATCAGGTGCGCGTCGCGTTCATCCGCGTCCGCGACGAGGCGGCGGATTAATTCAAACGCGGTCTCGGGGCTGATTTGGGTCATGTGTCCGCCGCAGCATTCCGTCGTCAGCGGATAATCAATCACATCCGCGCCCAGCGCGCGCAGCAGGTCGTCCAACTCGGTGGGGCGTTCATGGTCAGACCAGCGGTGCTGGTAATCGGGACGCGGGAGCATACATCCCATGTACGGCGCGACTTTAAGCCCATGCAGTGGGCGCACAACCTTGCTGCGAATTTTTTCCAGTCCCACATCATAGACCAGCACGTCAATCAGATGGCGCACATCGAGTGTGCCGGGCGTATAGTGCAGCCCGCCAGCGGCAAGCGCCTCGTTCACTTTATCACCCAACGCGGGACGTTCCGCCATGTAGTGGTCGGCTTTCGCCAAGTTGAGATAACACGCGGAGCAAGGCGCGACGACAGTCTTCGTGCCGTCCATTTGCTTCGCGGCGAGCGCAAGGTTGCGGGCGATGAGCGAATACGCGGGGATGAGATTCAGCCCGAGGTATTCCGTCGCGCCGCAGCAGTTCCAATCCTCTATCTCTTCCAGATTCAGGTCGAGCGGCTCGAGGATTGTGTTGAGCGATTCCATGTACGCCTTCGCGCTGGATTCCATCGAACAGCCTGGATAGAAAATATATTTGCTCATGAGGTCATCTCCAGTGTCTTGGCGCGCTCAAGGATGTTATGCAATTGGTCTATGTTCTTGATTTTGTTCGGCGTCATCGCCATGCGACCCTTGGTCAACATGCCCAAGCCCATCGGCATCATGCCTGGCAGCCGCATGGGGAAATGTTTAAGGTAATGGCGCGAAGCCAAGCCCATCTCGAAACTGCGCCCGTAGGTTTCCACCATCTCCACAAAGGTCTGTGAAAAATCGGGGGCGGTGGAATCCACGAACAGTTTTTCTTTGATTGCCATGCCTTTGAGCGTGTACATGATGTCCGCGATGTGAACTTCCTGCGGACAGCGCACGACACAGTGGTAGCAGGCGACGCACATCCAGGGCGTGTTACTGCGCAGCACTTCCTCGCGGATACCTGCCCGCAGCATGGCAAACAACATGCGCGGCGTGTGGTCCATATCCGCTGCCGAGGGACAGGAACCGCCGCACGTCCCGCATTGGATACACATCTCCAACCGCGAAACGCCAGCCGTCTTCATGCTGACTTCGTGTAAAAGGGAAAGGTCTTCCTGGCGGGCAAAGCCCGCGCGCACTCTCTCATCTGTCATTTGGGGCATAATAGCCTCCGTGCCACAACTCTCATCCGCTAAGGCGGATGCCAACGATTGCTGCTCGGTACGGGCAAGCCGTCCATTCACAGAAAATTTAGAACACCCCTAATATCTATATTAGGTTTCTGGAAGATAAATATAAGTAACAAAAATAACGCTTAAAATCTGACAAATATCATGTTTATGCAAGTATTGCCATAAGCGAAAATACCCCCGCGCTGCAAATGCTACGGAATCATCCCCACTTCTTTTTCCATGACCAAATTCCGCCATGAGAGGAAAGCCTGCCACCAGGAGGAACGCCAGATTTCCTTGTATGCCAATCTAGCGTAAAAACGCCGCGCTTCTGTATTACTTTCCAAGACTTGAACCCGCGCGCGCGCAGCGCCCCTTTCGCGGATAACCTTCTCCAGACCTCGCATGAGGACTTCGCCCGCGCCGCGTCCGCGCTGGCTGCCATCCACCACGACACTGTGAATCAACGCGCTGTCATTTTCCTTGTGCTGATAAACGCCGAAAAGACTGCGCGCCACCGTCCCCAAAAGACGCAGGGTTGCCGCGAATCCAATCGTCCGAAATGCCTGTGATACTGTGCCGTTCGGCGCGCGGTCATAGGGCTTTTCGCCGGGGAATTCGATCATGCCGGTGCCAACGACATTTCCGCTTTCATCGCACAACATATAACGATTCCGCAGCGCGGATTCGCCGTTCACCTCAAGCGTAAAGCGGAAGAGCTCCGCCTGCATATCCAGGCTGCCCGTCAACGCGCCGGGCAATTCCGATTGATAGAGTTGAATAATCAAGCGCGAAATTTCAGGAATATCGTTTTCAATTGCGGGGCGGATGGTGTATGGGGTCATGGGGAAATTATAAAGCAAAGTTTCTGAGGGTTATGAAGTGGATGAAGTTTCAGAGGGTCAAAAGGGCAGAGGTACAGAGGTTTAAGTTAGTCGAATCATAGTCGAATATTAGTCGAATCCAGGCAAAGATGCTGGACATTCTACATTCTACATTCTACATTCTCTATTTCTCATTCCACACTATAATTCCCCCGCCATGAAACCCATCCACCGTATTATTCTCTGGCTTCCGCCATTGACCTTTCTGCTCGTCTTTTTCTTCTACCCGCTTGGCAACATCTTGAATCTTGCCTTTGACCCCACTGTTATTCTCGACCCAAACAACCTTCGCATTACGTACCACGCAACACGCTTCACGTTTTACCAGGCGATTCTCTCCACGCTATTAACCTTCCTTCTCGGCATCCCCTCCGCCATCCTTTTCTCGCGCTTCGACTTTCGCGGCAAGTCACTACTGCGCGCCTTAACCGCCGTGCCTTTTATGCTGCCCACCGTCGTTGTCGCCGCCGCCTTCAATTCGGTGATTGGGTTTCAAGTTACAGATTACAAGTTACAGGTTTTCGACCTTCAACCTTCAACTTTCAACTTTTTACTGATCCTTTCCGCCCACGTCTTCTACAACACCACTATCGTGATTCGAATCGTCGGCAACGCCCTCTCGCGTCTCGACCCAAAACTCGAAGGCGCGGCGCGCTCGCTCGGCGCGGACAGATTCCATGTATGGAAAGACATCACGCTTCCGCTCTTGCGTCCCGCGTTGTTCGCGTCCGCGCTGCTCGTCTTCATGTTCGACTTCACCAGTTTCGGCGTGATTCTTTTGCTCGGCGGCACAAGTTTTTCCACGCTCGAAGTGGAAATTTATTTGCGCGTATTAAAACTTCCCAACCTGCCGCTCGCGGCTTTGCTCTCTGTCATTCAATTGATTTTCACCATCATCTTTGCGTTGATTTATTCCCGCGCGGTTCATCACGCATCCACGCAAACCGCGCCGCGCTTTTCGCTTGCCCGTCCGCCCAAAAAATTGTCTGAGCGCTTTTTTGTTTTTACGCTTTACGCTTTACTCATTCTGTTTTTCCTTCTCCCTCTCATTTCATTACCCATTCGCTCCCTGACCCGCCTCGAAGCGGACCGTGGACAACGCGGTGAAATTCAATACGGATTTACCGTAGATTATTACCGCGAACTTTTCATCAACCGACGCGGCTCTGTGTTTTACGTCCCACCGATTCAAGCCGCCGCCAATTCACTGGGATATGCGGCGCTGACCGCGCTTTTCTCGCTCACACTGGGATACCCCGCCGCGTACGCGCTTGCCAAACCAAGCCGCCTCGAACAAATTCTCGACCCGCTGATTATGCTCCCGCTGGGCGCATCCGCTGTCATGCTGGGACTTGGATTCATCATCACCTTTGGGCGGATGTTGGCGTCGCCGTTCTTCGTTCCCATCGCGCACACGCTCATCGCATTGCCCTTTGTGATTCGCACGTTACAGCCCGCGCTTGCCTCCATCCCAAACCGCTTGCGCGAATCCGCCGCGATGTTGGGCGCGTCTCCTTTTCGCGTTTGGCAAACCGTAGACTTCCCGATTCTTTCCCGCGCCACGATTAGCGCCGCGACCTTTGCCTTCACCGTCTCGCTTGGAGAATTTGGCGCGACGCTTTTGCTCACCCGCCCGGAATATCCCACCATCCCGATTGCAATTCAAAGGTTTCTCTCGCAACCCGGCGGACTTAACTACGGGCAGGGGATGGCAATGGCAACCCTGCTTTTGGTTTTAACTACTGCCAGTATTATGGTCATCGAAAAAATTAGAATCACAGAAGAGTTTTAGCGCGACAGCCTTATAATCATCCCATGCTTGAGTTAATCAATATTTCGAAATCATACGAGCAAACGCCCTTGCTCAAAAATATTTCATTTCAATTAAACGCCGGCGAAACCATCGGGCTGCTGGGCGCGTCTGGCAGCGGAAAATCCACGCTTTTGCGAATCATCGCGGGACTTGAATCCCCCGAAGGCGGGCGGATTCTTTTCAACGGCGAAGACCTTGCTCCGCGCCCACCGCACCTGCGCGATTTTGGATTGGTCTTTCAAGACTACGCATTGTTCCCGCATTTGAACGTTTTCGACAATGTCGCGTTTGGCTTGAAGATGAAAAACATAAAAGATGAAATGCGCCCGCGCGTGACGGAAATGTTGGAGACAGTCAACTTGCAGGGGTTTGAAAACCGCAAAGTGACCGGACTCTCCGGCGGCGAACAGCAGCGTGTAGCCTTAGCGCGCGCGCTTGCCATCCACCCGCGTTTGTTGATGTTCGATGAGCCGCTCGGCGCATTGGACAGAACCTTGAAAGAAGATTTGCTCAACGAATTGCGAATGATTTTGCATAAGACGAGCATCCCCGCGATTTACGTCACCCATGACCAGGATGAAGCCTTTGCCATCGCGGATAAAATCCTGCTGCTGCATGATGGGGAAATCATCCGCGCCGGTTCTCCGTCGGAGGTATGGCAACACCCCGGCTCGATTCATGCCGCGCGGATGTTGGGAATTGGGAACATCATCACAGGGAAAATAGAAAGCATGGAAGGCGGAATGAAAACCGTTTCGACAGATTTGGGCGTGTTCCGCGTCGAATGTCAACACGCGCGCAAACAAGGCGACATGGTTCCGCTTTTAATTCGGCAGACTTCGGGCGGGGAAAATATAGAAGCGCAGATTCAAGTCGCGGATGTGATTTTCAAGCGCGATGAATTCGAGGTCAGGGTAAAAAACGGGCTGGCATTCCGCGTCGAGAATGCGCCAAAAATCGGCGAAGTGATTCGAGTCAAAATTCAAATGGAGTGTTTGGAATGAAAGTCTTAAAGAAAAATCTGGCAGGCGAAGTGACGTGGCAATATGAAGGCGAGGTTCTTCAGCGCGAAGAAAATTTTGTCATCATCGAAGCGTATTTCAACCGCGATGATATGCCCTTTCAGGAAACGATATTAAAACGCAACGACCGTTTTGTCGAAACGTTTTACGCGGACAAGTGGTACAACATTTTTGAAATCTATGACCGCGACAACGGCGTTTTGAAAGGCTGGTATTGCAATATCACCAAGCCCGCCATCATCGAAGATGATTCTGTTTCCTATGTTGACCTTGCGCTCGATTTATGGGTTTCGGTCAACGGCAGGCAAACTGTCCTCGATGAAGATGAACTGGCGGCGTTGAACCTCGATGATGAGTTGAATGCAAAAA
Organism: Anaerolinea thermophila; assembly: GCA_022729775.1. Taxonomy (GTDB): domain Bacteria; phylum Chloroflexota; class Anaerolineae; order Anaerolineales; family Villigracilaceae; genus Villigracilis. The sequence continues at coordinate 7,077 of DZBA01000174.1, forward strand.
TATATGAAGGGCTGCGCGAGTTGCAAGCGCGTTTTGCGCCG
>DZBA01000175.1 GCA_022729775.1 Anaerolinea thermophila
TACATCGTCGCCCGCGACAGCAAATACCAGACCCTTGCCGACCTCGAAGGCGCAAAATGGGGTTATGGCGACCAGGGTTCAACCTCTGGCTACATGGTTCCCGCTGTGGAATTAGCGAAGGCTGGCGTCACCCCCGGTGAGCAAGTTCAAACCGGCGGACACAACCAGACCGTCACCGCTGTCTACAATGGACAGGTGGATTTTGGAACCGTCTTCTACAGCGTGCCGTTGAATCCCGAAGGCGCGCCGGTCTTCACCTATGAAGATTATGAAGCGGGCAAAATCACAGAACTCGCGCAATATGAAATCCCCGAAGAAGCAATCGCCAACTGCGCGCCCGATGCCGAAGGCAAGAAGTTGCTCTGCGACGGCTACCGCATCCTAGACGCCCGCGCCAACATCCGCACCGAAGCGCCGGATGTCATGCAGAAGGTTCGCATCCTCGCGGTTTCAGCGGCAGTCCCGAATGACACCATGTCCTTCGGACCGGAATTCCCCGAAGATGTCCGCGCTCAAATCGAAGAAGCGTTGATTGCCTTCGCGCAGACCGACGCGTGGAAAGAATCCATCGGCAACAACGATTTCTACGGCTGGACGGGCATCCTCCCTGCCACAGACGAAGAGTACGACTTCGTCCGCCAGATGGTGGACGCCACCGGCAAGACCCTCGAAGACCTGAGATAAAATTTTCACATAATCCAAAACCCTAAAGGCGCTAAAACCTTTAGGGTTTTTCTTTTTCTTTGGTATCATTCAAACATGCTGAGCATCCAACACCTTACCAAAATATATTCTCCGGGCGGCGTCAAAGCGCTGGATGATGTAACCTTCGATGTGCCAAAGGGACAATTCCTCGCGGTCATCGGTCTGAGCGGATCGGGCAAGTCCACGCTGCTGCGCTGCATCAACCGCTTGATTGACCCAACCTCCGGCGCGATTCTGCTCGATGGGCAGGACATCACCCGCGCCAACACGGACGAAATGCGCCGCGTCCGCAGAAGGATTGGCATGGTCTTTCAGCACTTCAATCTTGTGCATCGCTCCAGCGTGCTGACGAATGTCCTCGCGGGCAGGCTCGGATACATCAACCCCGCGTGGAGTTTAATCAACCGCTTCCCCAAAGCCGACATCGAAAAAGCGAAGAAACAATTGGAGCGCGTGGGCATTGGCGATAAAGCGGAACAACGCGCAGACGCGCTCAGCGGTGGACAACAGCAGCGCGTGGGAATTGCGCGCGCGTTAATGCAAGACCCCGACATCATCCTCGCGGATGAACCCGTCGCCAGCCTCGACCCTGTCCTCGCGCACAGCATCATGCAGCATCTGGAAAAAATCAACAAAGAAGACGGCGTGACCGTGTTATGCAGCCTGCATTTTTTGGACTTGGTGCATCGCTACGCCGACCGCGTGGTCGCGCTTAACAACGGGCAGCTCGTCTTCGATGGCTTGCCCAGCGAAATTGACGATAAAAAATTCAAAGAAATCTACGGCAAAGACGCCGAGCGTGTGGGATAGGAGAGAATCATGGAAAAGAAAACTTCACCCCTGCGCTCCTTGTGTATCGCGCTCGCGGTCATTGCCGCGCTGGTGATTTACGCATACGGCTTTCAAGTGACCAAAGTCAGTTTGGAAGAAACCAGCAACCCAATTCGCCAGGAGCGTTTCATCCGCATTTTGCGCGCGCTTGCCAAACCGGATTTGATCACCTACGAAAAGGAAGAGTTCATCGTCGAAGCGCCGATTCAAATTCCATGCCCCACCGGCGGCGCGCAGAGTCATGCCCCCGATACGAGCAAACCTTACATCACCGTCACGCCCGCGTGCGCTGAGCCAAAAGGTGAAGTGACCATCGAAGGATTCAACTTCGAGCCAAACACAAACGGACCTTTGAACTTCATTCCGCCGAGCGGCGTTTCGTTAAAGATGGAAAGCATCCAAACCGATTCGAGCGGACATTTTCTCATCACCACCAATCTGCCCAAACGCCCCAGTGACGAAGTGCAAACCATCCGCGCAATTACGCGGCGTAATCTGGGCGCTCCGCATTTCAGCCGCAACGCCATCGAAACATGGGAAAAGATTGTCGAGACGGTCTTCCTCGCGCTGCTTGCGACAACCTTCGGCGTGGTCTTTGCTGTGCCGCTGAGTTTCCTCGCGGCAAAGAACATCATGTCGCCCATCAACAGCCCGTTGACCAGCGTTGCGCTTTCGATTTTATTTTTGCCCACCGGTCTTGCGCTGGGGTGGCAGGTCAGCGGCAAAATCGGGGAGTTGAGTCAAACAGTCGGCGACAGCGTTCCAATCAACCTTGTGGGCGTTGTACTCATCCCTGTCATTCTTTGGTATGCAATTCGCTGGGCATTGCCCCCCGTTGAAGAGACAACGCCTGCGGCTGCGCTCCGCGCGGCGCGGTTGACGGTCTTGTTGTTTGCCTTACTGCTTGTGATTGTCTTTCTCTTCCTTTTGGCAAACCTCGCGGGGCTGATGGGAAATGCCGTTATCGCGTCTTTGGGCGCGTTTGGATTTTTGGGGAAATTCCTTGCCAGCCTCGGCGAGCTGCTGCGATTTAGCATCACGTTGATCAGCGCGTTGACAGGCGCGGGGATTGTCAACACCATTGCGGGCAAGCTCGGACAAAACATTGCCGAAAAAACATCCGCCCCTGTGAATCGCATCGTCAACTTGACGCTGGGCGCGTTGGCGGGCGCGGTCTTGTTCGCGTTGATTGGCGCGGGCATTGACTGGCTGTACGAGTTGGAAAATCCATTTTACACATTCACCCTGCCTTCATTGATTGGCGCGGTTGCGGGCTTCATCACAGCGAGCGCGCTTTCTCGCAATGCAACGCTTCCCATCGGGCTTGTAATTTACATGGTCACGCGCACCATCTTCAACGCGCTGCGTTCGATTGAATCATTGGTGATGGTCATCGTCTTCGCTGTATGGGTTGGGATTGGACCCTTCGCGGGCGTGCTTGCGCTTGCGCTGCACACCATCGCATCCAACGCGAAGTTGTATTCGGAACAAGTCGAGTCCATCATGGCGGGTCCCATTGAAGCGTTGACGGCGACGGGCGCGAATCGTTTACAGACAATTGTATACGCGGTCATTCCGCAAATTGTCCCGCCGTTTATTTCATACACCATGTACCGCTGGGACATCAACGTCCGCATGTCCACCATCATCGGCTTCGCGGGCGGCGGTGGAATTGGCTTCCTGCTTCAGCAAAACATCAACTTGCTGAACTACCGCCAAGCCTCGGCGCAAATGCTCGCCATTGCGGTTGTCGTCGCCAGCATGGACTATCTCAGCTCCGCCATGCGCGAGAAAGCCGTGTAAATAAAGTGTAGCGTGTTGCGTAACGAAACCTTACAAACAAAAGCCCCCGAAGAATGTCTTCAGGGGCTTTTACTTTTCTACCTGTTTACTTTCGTAACTACTCAGGGCAAGACCCTAAGAGAGCGTTTCTTAAGTCTTTTTTTGTACACGGATTTGACGGATTACACGGGCAAACACGGATTTTTAAAAGGGTTTTTCCGTGAGAATCCGTGAAATCCGCGTCATCCGTGTACAGAAAGGTACTTATTAAACAGTCTCTTAGGGTCTGTATTTACAAAAGAACGTTGACAGGCTGAGTAGTTACCTACTTACTCAATCTGTAAACAGCGGCAAATGTCCGAGCGAGTAAATGCTCATCCACTGCGCGCGGTCGCCTTCGGTGAGAATGGCGGCATCGCCCGCAACGATCGCGCCCGCTTTATCGAGGATCATTCTCATCCCCTGCAGCGTGGAGCCTGTGCTGATGACGTCATCCAGCGTAAGGACTTTTTTGCCCGCAACCAACGCGCGGTCTTTTTCGTCGAGGATCAACGTTTGCGGCTGACCGGTGGTGATGGAAAGAGTCTCGGCTTGCAGCGCGTCGCCCATGTATGGCTTATAAGTTTTGCGTAAAACAACATAAGGCTTTTTCACTTCGACAGACAGCGCATGCGCAATCGGAATGGATTTCGCTTCCGCAGTGACGAGAATATCATATTCGACTTTTTCGAGTTTCGCCGCAAGTTCGCGCGCGCAGGCTTGCACCAATTCGGTGTCACCCAAAATATTCAGGATGGCGATTCGTAATCCGGGTTTGATTTGGAACAAGCGCAGGTCGCGTTTGATTCCCGCGATCTCGATGGGATAAAATTCTTGTTTGGACATTGATCTTCCTCCACAAGGGAAATATTTTTTGCGGGCGTAGTGTATCACAAGAAAATAGGGAGTAGAAAAGAGATTTACGCAATCCGCTGCCGCATCACCTCGAACATCAGCACGCTTCCCGCCACGCCCGCGTTCAACGACTCAACATTTCCGCTCATGAGGATTTTTATTTTCCCAGTCGCCAATTTTCGCGCGGACTCACTCGCGCCGTCCGCTTCGCCGCCGACAACCAGAATCAAAGGCGCGCGCAAATTCACATCCCAGCACGAGTCCCCATCCATATCCGCCAGATAGATTTGCAAAGACTCCGCTTCGCTCAATCGCGCGATTTCTTCCCAAGTCACCGAGCGAATCGGCAAATGGAAATGCGCGCCCATCCCCGCGCGGAGAACCTTCGGCGCAAAGGCATCCGTCGTTTCAGGCGGAATCAGCGCGGCTTGAACTCCTGCCGCCGCCGCGCTGCGCAACAACGCGCCGAGATTTCCCGGGTCGCGGATTTGGTCAGGGATGAGGATGAAATTTGGCTGGCTGGAAATTGGCAACTGGTGATTATTCAGGACAGCAAGTATTCCTTGCGGAGTTTCTGTGTCGCTTAGCGATTTCATTAAGTTCGCAGCGATCTCTTCCACCTCCACGCCTTTCAACCTTAAATTTTCAACCTGCAACCTCCCGCGCTCGCTCAAGGTCTCATCATACAAAACGAATCGAAAGTCCCAGTTCGCGCGGAAAGCATCCTCCACCAACCTTACGCCCTCCGCCAAAAACGCGCCTGCATCGCGGCGTTCCTTTGAACGTCCCTGCAAGGCGCGGATAAGTTTTAGTTTTGGATTGTGCGCGGAAGTAATCACGCCAGCAATTCTTTCCAGATTTCCTCGAAGACGCCCACACTGGCATCATCGAAAAGCGTGATGCGAACTGTCTTCAAATTCGATTTTTCCTTCTCGAAATATTCCATAATCGTGTTGATGATGATTCGCGCGGCGCGGTCTTTTGGAAAGCCAAAGATGCCAGTGGAAATGGCAGGCATGGAAATGGATGCGATTTTCAATTCATCTGCCACGCGCAGCGAACCATAGATGCAATCATGCAACTTCGCGTCCTCATCACCCGCGCCCCAGACAGGTCCCACCGCGTGAATGACATATTTCGCGGGCAGGTTTCCGCCCGATGTCCACGCCGGGACAGAGTGCAGCACCAGCCCGTGTTCTCTCACCCACGCGCTGCTTTCCTCCTGAATAATATCCCCGCCGCGTTGAACAATGGAAAACGCCACGCCGCCGCCATGTTCGAGATATTCATTGGCTGCGTTGACAATTGCGTCGGTCGGCTCCAGCGTAAGGTCGCCTTGCGCGAGCTGCACCGTGTATCGCCCTGCGAAATTTTTTTCTTTAAGGATTTTGCTCATGCCGATATTTTACCCCAATGCGCGGCAACAAAATAAAAAAGCAGGTCACGCTTCAAGCGTGACCTGCAAAGTTTGTTACAACTTATTTGGCTTGTGAAACCACAGCAGCGAATGCCTGCGGGTTTCTTACTGCCAGGTCGGCGAGCATCTTGCGGTTAAGTTCGATGTTTGCCTTTTTGAGCAAGGAAACCAGTTTGCTGTAGGTGGTTCCGTTCAAACGAGCCGCGGCGTTGATGCGGGCGATCCATAACTTGCGCAGATCGCGCTTGCGGACGCGGCGATCACGGGTTGCGTACCACAGGCTCTTGAGCATGGCTTCGTTGGCGCGCTTGAACAAAAAGTGCTTCGCGCCACGCTGCCCCTTCGTGATCTTCAAAACTTTCTTATGACGTAGATGCCCTTGAGGGCCTCCCTTTACACGCATTTCTTAGTACCTCCTGCAAACTCGCGGGCGTCGGCAGGTCATGCCAGTTGCGTACACCCGAAAGCCGCAAATAAAAAAATTGACGACGGTTGGAAAACTAACTTTCCATGTGAGGGGCAAGGCGTTTAATTCTCTTGATGAATTTACGACCCTGTACGACGATCGTTTCACTCAATAACGCCTTGGTGCGGTCCGAAGTGCGGCGGCGAAGATGGCTCTTTCCGCCTTTGGTTCGCACGAGAATGCCGGAGCCGGTCAGGCGAAATCTCTTGGAGGTCGCCTTGTGCGTCTTCAGCTTGAACTTGCTTGTCTTGGTTGACTTGCGAGGCATTGCTGCTTTTCCTTTCTTATGGTTTCAAACCTCAGGATGTAACTCCTGTGATTAGCAAAAATTAACGCGCTCAGGATGCTGCTTTTTCTTCGGGCTTGGATTCAGGCTGGTCGCCCTTTTCCTTCTTCTTTGGCGCGCTGCCTTTGTTAGGCGACAATACGACAAGCATCGTGCGCCCTTCCATTTGCGGCGGAACTTCCACCACGGCGACATCCACCAAATCCTGAACGATTTCCTTCAAGTCTTCGAGTGCGATTTCCGGGTAATCCATCTCACGCCCGCGGAACTTGACGGTGACGCGCACCTTATGACCCTGTCCGAGCCAGCGGCGGGCGTCGTCCACTTTGAAATCGCGGTGCGCTTCGTTTGTCTTCGGGCGCAGACGAATTTCCTTGACCTCGATCTTGGTCTGGGACTTTTTGGCTTCGCGTTCCTTCTTTGCTTTTTCGTAGATGAATTTTCCAAAATCCATTACGCGGCAAACAGGCGGACTTGCACCGGGGGATACTTCCACAAGATCCAGTTCGGCATCGCGGGCAATTTGTAAAGCCTGGCGAATCGGCACGACGCCGACATTCCCACCGTCTGGACCAATCAGGCGAACCTCCGTAACACGGATGCCCTCATTTACTCGAAATTCGTTGGCGCTGATAAGCTTACTCCTTCTTTATCTTATGAAACAAATCCAGCCATTAACGGCTGGCTTTTTAGCGGGCGAATGATACCATAAAGCCGGTTGAATCGTCAAACTTT
>DZBA01000176.1:0-3776 GCA_022729775.1 Anaerolinea thermophila
CCGCCGTTTTGAATGGGCAGCAGTCGCTTAAGTTCGAGAATATCCAAATTGGTGTGGACTTCCTTGCCCAGCGCAACGGCAACAAAAGTGGATGTGGATTGCTGTGTGATGACTTTTTTCGCGTTGGCAATCATCGGTCCAATGTTGCCTTCGGTCAGCACCATTGCATTTGGGGCAATCTGGCGGACTTCTTGAATCGCGCGTTCGATATTTTCCAGCGGGTGAAATTTGAAGATGAGTTGGTCATCCCCCGCAAGTTCAACGCACTTTTGAAGGAAGGCTTTGCGATTGTCAAAACGGAAAGTTTCGCGCAGCGGTGAAGTGGCAACCAGCACATACCCACGAAATGGAAATTCATTCTCACAAAATTCTTTAACGTTGTCGAAATTGGGGATGCCCGTCACCGCAATTTTTTCGGGCTTTACATCCTTGCGGATGAAATGTTCCGCGTACCCTTCCGAAGCCACGCAGAAAATTTCATAGGCGTCCGAAAGTCCATTGGTGGAAGTATTAGCAAGATAACGCGGCAATTTGAACCATTTGACCAGTTTATACATCAGGCTTTCAGGCTCGGTGATTCCCTCCTGCACCAGCACAATGCGCTTGTTCCGTATATTTTTGGGGATGATTAAATCACTGCATGTCAAAACCAAATCGTAGTTGTTTTTTTCTCCGCGCAAATCAACTTGTAAGTTATTCGCTTTCAGGTATTCATCTGTCTCGCGGCGGTGACGCCCGCCCAGCACGGTGAAATCGAGCCAGCCCATCCGCGCCGCAAAGTCTTCGACCCCGTCCGCGTAATAGGGCGTGAAATAACAATCGTGTTCGCCCATCATATTTTTTGCGATTTTGTGCATTTGGGTGGTTTGGTTCAACGACCCGCAGATGAAGAGAATTTTAGACATACGCCGCTCCGTTTTTCCTTGAAGTGTAAAATTGTTGCGTTAAGCGGCGGCAAACAATGGATTAAGGATGGGTTTAAGTTTTAAGGTGATAACCTTTACTTGTTGTTAACATTCTTTCTTAATGATGTTAACGGGCATGGAATATAAGTAACCACACTCCAACGCAAGAGAGAAAACCATGTCCCGAAAAAGTTTGGACTACGAAATGCAAACCATCCGCGACGACTTGTTGATATTGAGCAGCATGGTGGAAAACGCCATCTGCCAATCCGTCACCGCCCTGCGCGAGCAAGACCTTGAAAAAGCGCGTCAGATTATGACGAACGACCGATCTATCAACAAGAAGCGCTATGAAATCGAAGCGGCGGTGATGGTCGTGATTGCCACCCAATCGCCCGTCACGCGCGATTTGCGTTTCCTGTCTTCCGCGCTGGCTGTCTGCTCGGAACTGGAACGAATTGGCGACTACGCAAAAACCATTTCAAAAGTCAACCTGCGCGTCAAAGAATCAGGCGCGCCGCGTTTCCTGTCGGACTCCTATCAAATGGGCGTTGCCGTCATGGATATTTTGCACCGCGCGATGACCGCCTTTATTTTGATGGATGCCGAATCCGCGCGGCGCATCATCCCCGAAGACGATGTGTGCGACGCGCTGTATCAGAAAATCTACAATGATTTAATGAACTCGCTCCACAAAAATCCGCGCGATATGGAATATGTCAATTACTTTTTGTGGGTGGCGCATAATCTGGAACGCGCGGGTGACAGAGTAACAAACATCTGCGAGCGCGCCATTTATGTGCAAACAGGAGAATTCGGCGCGACACAAGGCGCGTGAGGACGAGTCTTATGCAAACCATTGCCGTCATTGATATCGGTTCGAATGCCATGCGCCTGTTAATTGGAGGCGTGGGGTTGGATGGAAAAATTCAAAAAGTGGAATCCATGCGCCTGCCTGTTCGTTTGGGGCAGGACGTTTTTTCCAACGGCAGCCATATCAGCGAAGAAACCGCGCAACTTTCTGTGGATGCGTTTACGCGCTTTCGCAAAATGGCAGACGACCATCAAGTGGAGAAAATCCGCGCGGTGGCAACCAGCGCAATGCGCGAAGCAAAAAATAGCGACCTGCTTTGTGACCGCATCGCGCGCGCGACGGGAATCGAAATCGAAATTATCAGCGGGGAGGAAGAAGCGCGGCTCATTCATCTTGCCGTTGCCAATGCAGCGGACTTGAAAGACAAGTACGCCCTGTCCATTGACATCGGCGGCGGCAGCGTGGAAGTCACGCTCTCGCTCGGCGGCAACATTCTCTCCACCGAAAGTTACAACATGGGAACTGTGCGCCTGCTGCAAAAACTTGGCAGCCAGCCCGACCTGCCTTTTGAACAACTGGTGCGCGAATATGCCCAAGCCGCCAAGCGCCGCATCGAGCGCGATATTGGCGACAAAAATCTAGACCTCTGTCTTGGCACGGGCGGCAACATCGAAGAGATGGGCGAACTACGCAAGAAGATTTTCAAACGCGAGAGCGAGTTCCTCGTCACCGTGGATGAATTGGACGAATTGATTCAACTGCTAGGCGGGATGAACGTGGAAGAGCGCATGAAGAAATTCAAACTCAAGCCCGACCGCGCGGATGTGATTCTGCCCGCGATGATTGTCCTCAACATCATCGCCCGCGAAGCGAAAATCAAAGAAGTGCGCATCCCCAACGTGGGACTCAAAGACGGGATTTTGATTGACCTCGCGCAAAGCCTGATGCAAACCCCGCGCCCTTCGCCGCGCGAGCAGGTGTGGACTTCCGCGCTGCGGCTGGGAGAAAAATACCAATTCGATTCTCTTCACGGAAATTTAGTTGCGCGGTTGGCAGGCAGCCTGTTCGACCAGACCTACCCGCTGCACGGTCTCGATGAAGAAAACAAATTGCTGCTCGAAGTCGCCTCGCTGCTGCACGACATTGGGCATTTCATCGGCACGTTGGAGCATGACAAGCACGCCTATTACATTTTGCAACATGCGCCGCTCATCGGATTAAGTCCGCGCGAGCAGGGCATTGTGGCAAACGTGGCGCGGTACCATCGCAAGTCCATGCCCGCCGTGCAGGATGAAAATTTCCGTGCGCTGTCACCCAAAGACCGCGCCATCGTCATCAAACTTTCGACCTTAATGCGCCTTGCGGACGCGATGGATGTCAGCCATACGTATCGCGTCCAGAGCGTTTCCATCAAGCCGCATAGGGAAAAATGGAAAATCCAGATGCAAGGCGAAGGCGCGTTGACGCTGGAAAGTTGGGCATTGGAAAAACGCCGCGCCACATTTCAGGATGTGTTCGGCGCAAAGTTAGAAATTGAATAACCAAGGAGAAACCACCATGAATATCTATCTTATCCGTCACGCAATTGCAGAGGAAGAAGCGCCCGAAAAGGAAGACAGCCAGCGCGAACTGACCGAAAAGGGCGCAAAGAAAATGCGCCAGATTGCCAAAGGTCTGCGCAAACTGGGCGTGGAACTGGATGTTGTTTTAACAAGCCCATACTTGCGCGCCAAACAAACCGCCGACATTTTGAACGATGTATTCAAAATCAAACAAGAGGTCGCGGTCACAGACCAGCTCGCGCCGATGGGTGACCCTGATTTGTTGATTGCGGAAATCAACGAAAAATACAGCGTGGATTCAATTGCGCTGGTCGGGCATGAGCCGTACCTTTCCGCGCTGGTGAGTTTGCTCGCCGCCCAAGCCGCGCCCGTAGAAATGACCTTCAAAAAAGGCGGGGTCTGCCGCCTCGCTGCCGACGACCTGCATCACACCCGCCGCGCCACCATCGAATGGCTGCTCACGCCTGGCGTGCTGGTGGAAATTGCGGATAAATA
>DZBA01000176.1:3876-7078 GCA_022729775.1 Anaerolinea thermophila
GACGAATCCGCGCCGCTGTTGGAAAGGCTGAAATTTATCGCCATCTTCGGCTCGAATATGGACGAGTTCTTCATGGTGCGTGTCTCGGGCATCCGCAAACAAATTGAATCCAACGTGCTGGAACTCTCGCCCGACGGCTTGACTCCGCGCGAAGAGTTTGCCGCCATCCGCAAAACTTCTCACGAGTTGATTCATCAAGCGCAGCAATACTTCCACAAGAAACTGCTGCCCAATTTGGATAAGGCGGGCGTGCATATTCTCGAATATCAAAAACTCAACAAGACGCAAAAAAACCGCGTGGACGAATACTTTCACGAAGTCATTTATCCCGTCCTCACGCCGCTCGCGCTCGACCCTGGTCATCCGTTTCCGCATATTTCAAATTTGAGTTTGAACCTTGCCATTGTCGTCCGCGATAAAAAGGGACATGAAAAATTCGCGCGGCTGAAAGTCCCCGATACCTTGCCGCGACTCATCCCGATTAAGAAATCCTCGGGCGCGGAAAAAAAAGACGGGACGATTCCGCATCATCATTATTTCGTGTGGATTGAGCAGGTCATCGCCGCCAACCTTGCGCGGCTCTTTCCAGGCATGGAAGTCGTCTCCGCGCATCCGTTTCGCATTGTGCGCGACGCGGATGTGGAGATTCAAGAACTCGAAGCCGATGATTTACTGGAAACCATGCAGCAAAGCATTCGCAAGCGCAAGTTTGGGTCGGTAGTGCGCGTTTCAGTTTATCCATCCATGCCCGAAACCATCCGCGATTTGCTGGTGGAAAATCTCGAAGTCACACCCAACGATGTGTACGTGCTGCATCATCCGCTGGGGTTGAGCAACCTCATGCAGTTATACAGCAGCGTCGAGCGGCATGATTTAAAGAACACGCCTTACAAGCCGCGCATTCCCAAAACACTTAAGCATCTTTCCGCGCACGATGATATTTTCGAAGCCATTCGGAATGGAAATATTTTGCTGCACCATCCCTACGAATCATTTTCGCCCGTTGTGGATTTTCTCAACGCCGCCGCGCGCGACCCGCATGTGCTTGCCATCAAACAGACGTTGTACCGCGTCGGTTCAAACTCGCCGATTGTCCAAGCCTTGCTCGAAGCGGCGGAACACGGAAAACAAGTCGCCGCGCTGGTGGAACTGAAAGCGCGCTTCGATGAAGAATCTAATATCGTCTGGGCGCGCGCGCTGGAAGAAGTCGGGGCGCATGTCGTGTATGGACTCATCGGACTCAAAACGCATTGCAAGGTGACGATGGTGATTCGCAAGGAAGGCGAAGGCATCCGCCGTTATTTGCATCTTGCCACGGGCAACTACAACGCGGTCACATCGCGCATCTACGAAGACTTTGGCATGTTCACCTGTGATGAATCCATGGGCGCGGATGCAACGGATTTGTTCAACTACCTGACTGGCTATTCCGACAATCAGCAATACCGCAAACTACTGGTCGCGCCCGTCAACCTGCGCGAAAAACTGGAAGCGCACATCCTGCGCGAAATCGAACATGCCAAAGCGGGAAACAAAGCGCGAATCATCTTCAAGATGAATTCGCTGGTAGACCCGCATATTATTCAACTTCTTTACCAAGCCTCGCAAGCGGGCGTAAAAATTGATTTGCTTGTGCGCGGAATTTGCTGCCTGCGTCCGCAAGTCAAAGGCGTGAGCGAAAACATCCGCGTCACCAGCGTTGTCGGGCGGTATTTGGAACACAGCCGCGCATATTACTTCCACAACAACGGCGCGGATGAAATCTACCTCGGCAGCGCGGACGTTATGCCCCGCAACTTGAATCACCGCGTCGAAGTGGTCTTCCCTGTTGAAGGCAAAGCCAACATACGCTATTTGCGCGATAAGGTTCTGGAAACCTATTTCAAAGACAATACCCGCGCGCGCACCCTCAACGCGGATGAAACCTACACGCGCGTCCACCCCGCCGAAAACGAAAAGCCTTTTGATATTCAAGCGCATTTAATGGGGATGTGAAAGTTAAACGACTGTTAACCCGTTCTTCAAGGGGTCTTAACTCGCGCCGTCTACAATGATAGGGCTATGGAAAACTCTCGTTCAAATTTTCGGTCTATCTTCATGCTGCCTACCGGGGAAATGTACCCGCCCGTTTCTATCGGCGAGCTGCCTTCGCATGATTATCAAGTTTCGACAGACACCCTCGCGGAGAAGGTCATCGCACACCTTGACCTGAATCATGAAGTTCCGGGCATCATCCTCATCAAGAATGAAAAGGTTCACAGTATGATTCCGCGCGCGCGGCTCTTCGAGCGGCTGGGACACCGCTTCGGCGTGGAACTCTTTATCCGCAAACCCATCATCGAATTGCAGGAAAATCTTGCATCGAAAGCGCATATCATATCGAGCAATACGCGCATTTACACCGCTGTAAACATTGCGCTCGGCAGAAGCGCGAATACCATGTATGACCCACTGGTAATGGAGTATGACGATGGCAGGGTTTGCATGTTGGATATGCACGTTCTTTTGATGGCGCAATCACTGGCAACCGAAAATATGAATAACATCGTCAGCAACATGAACCGCATCGAACATTCCATCAAAGCCGATATCCCCTTCGACACTGCATTGGATATGATTATGGACGCCATCAAGCGCACGACGCCGCACCACCGCGCTTCGGTCATGCTCAAACCCAGCAAGTGGAATCGTGTCGCCAGCCACCATGAGATGATGATTCACTTGTCCGATTCGATTAGCAGGCATCCCTTGATCAAATCTGTGTGCGACACAAAACACCCTGTCCACATCGAAGACACGCGCGCAAACTCATCATGGCGCGGGATGGAATTTCTGGGTAAAACCCATGTGTGGATTGGGTTGCCCATTGCCAGCGGGCGAAATTTCGACGGCGTGCTTTCGCTCAGCCGCACAACCAACACGCCGTTTAGCAAGAATGAAATAGACATGGCAAAGACGTTCTCAGAGTTTCTTAGCGTTGCCATTAATAAAACCACCGATAGCCATGATGATCGCCAATTTGTGGAGATGGTGCAGCGCAAATTTGGCAGTGGCGTTTTCTAAATCCCCCAAAATCATAACCTGTTGTTAACAAAAAAAATCCCCGCATCCATATAATTCATCAATCTCAATCTACAAAAGGTGAAACTATGGAATTCGAATATCACGAACATCAAAATGGAATTCGATTGCTGAAATTAAA
>DZBA01000177.1 GCA_022729775.1 Anaerolinea thermophila
GCCGCGTTGGACATGGTGGTGGCAAGAATCGAATCGTTGTTAAAATAAAAAAAACAAAAGGAGATTTTTTACATGCCCAAACAATGGAACACTCCCCCCGCAATGCAGATTGACCCAAAGAAACAATACAAAGCCCGTATGGAAACCGACAAAGGCACAATGGTCATCGAGTTGTATGCAGATAAAACCCCGGTCACTGTGAACAATTTTGTTTTTCTTGCGCGCGAAGGATTTTATGACGGCATCATCTTCCACCGCGTCATCAATGATTTCATGGCGCAAGGCGGCGACCCCACCGGCAGCGGCAGGGGCGGACCTGGCTATCGCTTTCAGGATGAGTTCCATCCCAGCCTGAGACACGACAAACGCGGCATCCTTTCGATGGCAAACGCGGGACCCGGCACAAACGGCTCGCAGTTTTTCATCACGCATGGACCTACGCCGCATCTGGATAACCGCCACACGGTCTTTGGTCTAGTAGTGGAAGGCTTGGATGTTTTGATGTCCATTCCCGCGCGCGACCCAGGCAACGCCAACGCCCCCGCAGTGAAGATTATCAGTGTCACCATCGAAGAAAATTAAACCACAAAAAAAAGAGCATCTTACAACGCCAGTTCAATCAACAGGAATTGGCGTTGTGTTTTTGCGCGTCCTTGCGCTTGCCGCTGTGATTGGCATTACGGTATTCATTTACAGCATCCGCGAGCGCGTGGATGAATTCTCCGCGTATGGGTATCCCGGCATCTTCCTGATTATGTTAATGGCAAATGCCACCGTTATTTTACCGGCGCCCGGCGTGGCAGTTGTATTCGCAATGGGAGGAATCTTCAACCCGCTCTTGGTTGCCCTCTCCGCAGGGACAGGCGGCGCAATCGGCGAGCTGACCGGCTACCTCGCCGGTTTCAGCGGACAGGCTGTCGTTGAGCAAACAGCCGCATACAAAAAAATTACCCCCTGGGTCAAAAAATATGGCGGGTGGGCAATTCTCATTCTCTCGGCATTTCCCAACCCATTTTTTGATATGGCAGGCATCGCGGCGGGAATCGCCAAAATGCCCTTATGGCAATTCCTCATCTTCTGCTGGATTGGACAAATTATCAAGATGGCGCTCTTTGCCTACGCGGGCGCGTATTCCATAGATTGGGTAATGAATTTGATGGGATAAACCGCGCAGGGAATTGGAGTATACTTTCCATAATCACTATGAACAAATCAATTTCCCAAGCCCTTTTTGAAATCGAACAGAATAACGAATCCGCAGCCTTATGCACAGTGGTACGGAGTCAAGGCTCCACGCCGCGCCATGTCGGCAGCAAAATGCTTGTCTACCCGGACGGACATTTCATCGGAACTGTTGGCGGCGGCGACCTTGAACACCGCGTCCTCGATGAAGCGTTGATGGCGCTCGGCGATGGCGAGCCGCGTTATTTACATTACAACATGGCTGACCCGTCACGCGGCGACGTAGGCGTATGCGGCGGTCAAGTGGAGGTATTTGTGGAACCGCTTCTTCCTCCCCCGCTGGTGGTAGTCATCGGCGCGGGACACGTCGGCAAGGCTGTCGTTCACCTCGCCAAATGGCTGGGATTCCGCGTTGCAGTCAGCGATGACCGCGCCGAATTTTGCACGCCTGAAACCACACCGGGCGGAGACGCGTATTATCCAGTAACAATGGATAAATTGCCCGAACACTTCAAAATCAACAAGCGCACATATTTTATATTGACCACGCGCGGCTCGTCCGTTGATGCGGCAGGACTCGCACCCCTATTGGATTCTCCCGCCGCGTATATCGGCGTCATCGGCTCGAAGCGCAGGTGGGCAGCTACCGTCAAAGAACTAAAAGAAAAAGGCGTCAGCGATGAACAAATTGCAAAAGTCCACTCGCCCATGGGGCTTGAATTGCAAGCCGAAACGCCGGAAGAAATTGCGGTGAGCATCATGGCTGAAGTGTTGATGATCCGCGATAAAGGAACCGGAAAACAAATGAAAGTTGGAAAACCAACAGAATAGTCATAAGACATTCTTGTATATAAAAATTCATTGGACTATAATTTGACAACGCTAACAAAAGGAGAAAAACATGGCTAGAATTTTCGACGTCATTGAATACGCAGACGAAATGGCAGATGAGATCGTACATCGCTTTCCAGAGACAGGCATCGGCGATTACCGCATCGGCTCGCAAGTGATTGTGCGCGAAAGCCAAAACGCGGTCTTCTTCCGCGATGGACAAGCGCTGGATGTCTTCAAAGCCGGGCGTCACACCATTGCCACTGCAAACATCCCAAAGTTGATTGACCTGATTGGCAAGGCATTTAATGACCGCACGCCCTTCCCCGCCGAAGTGTACTTTGTCTCGATGAAAGACTTTGCAAACAGAAAGTGGGGAACCTCGCAGCCGATTTTGGTCAGCAACCCAGGCATGGGGCTGGGCGTTGCGCTGCTACAAGGGTACGGGTCATACTCGTATCAAGTGAAAGACCCGCAGCAATTTGTCACCCAACTGGTCGGCGCGGCTGGCACATATCGCACCTCTGAAATTGAAGAACGTCTGCGCATTATGCTGCTGTCCAAACTACAAGACCTGCTTTCTGAAACCGCAGCCAAACGCTCTGTGCCGCAAATCCTTGCGTTAACAGAAGAACTCAACGCGGGTGTGCGCGCCAAAACAAAAGATGATTTTGAAGCCCTGGGATTAACGCTCAAGACATTCTACATTGGCAACCTCAAGCCATCCGAAAAATCCGCGCAGGAATTACGCGATATGGGCATGCTCGACATGGCAACCTACACCCAATTGCAAGCAGCGGACGCGATGCGCGACGCGGCAAAGAACGAAGGCGGCGGCGCAGGTCTCACCGCTGGAATCGGCGCGGGCATGGGCATCGGCAATTTGATGGGACAAGCCCTGCAAGGCGGAATGCAAAACACGGGCGCAAGCGGCGCAGCTACTGCCGCAAAAATGCCCGACATTATGACACCCGCCGAAGCCGCCCAAGTTATGAAAGTCACCGAAGATGACATCATGGCAGCCATCAGCGACGGCAGCCTGAAAGCGAAGAAGGTCGGCAAGGCGTATCGCATCAGCAAAGACAATCTCGAAGCGTTTATGAATAGTTAGCCAAGCCTCGTATTTGAAAAGAGACTCTCCGCGCGTGGAGAGTCTCTTTTGTTGCCGTAGTGACATTATTCATATTAAATTGCTTTCAAAATTTTATTGACGGTTCGTTGTCAGACAGGTATAATCTTTTTTCGGCATTATTATCAGAAAATATAGTAGGAGTAAAACTATGACAACACCCGACAGCGCGCCCGCCGTAGCGCTTGAACCAAAAACAAAACTTAGCGGCAAAATTTTGAAGACAACGCTTGCGGGGGCGCTTGTGGACATCGGACAGAGTCTTCCCGGTGTAATCCACATTTCACAACTCCAGCAGGATGCAGTCAATAAAGTTGAAGATGTTGTGCAAGAGGGACAAACAGTAGATGTTTGGGTACGCAGGATCAAAAAAGACCGGATTGAATTGACTATGATCGAACCGCTTCGCTACGAATGGAAAGAAATCGAAGCCGACATGACCGTCAAAGGCAAAGTAGTCCGCATCGAAAGCTACGGCGCATTTGTAGACTTTGGCGCGGAACGCCCCGGGCTTATCCACGTCAGCGAACTCACGCGCGGCTACGTCAAGACCGCCAGCGAAGTGGTCAAGGAAGGCGATGAAGTCGAAGCAAAAGTGCTGGATGTAGACCGCCGCAAACGCCAGATCCGCTTGAGCATGAAAGCCATGCAGCCCGAGACCATGGAAGAAGAAGCGAAGCCCGAGCGCGAAGAACGCAAACGCACCGGCGACAAGCGCAAGAGCAAGAAGCACGAGGAAACCTACGAGATGGAACCAGAAGTTTCCAATGAGCCGCAGATGACTGCAATGCAAATTGCATGGCAGCAGGCGTTGGAAAAATCCAAAGGTCGCAAAGTGCGCCAGAAATCCTACAAGTCCGCATCGGACGAGCAGGAAGACGTGTTCAGCCGCACATTAGGCAAGCGCGTCGCAAGCAACTAACATCATCATCCATGAAAAAAGAGCGAGTCGCAAACTCGCTCTTTTTTGTTTTCAATTATCCCGCAGTCAGGGGCGGACTTATTAGAACCTTGTATTTGTAACGGGGATTTTCCACGTCTCGCTGACCAATCCAAACTTCTCGAAAATTTGAGCGGCTTCTTCCGATGTCCATTTTTTCCAATCTGGCTTCAAATGATTTCCATACCATACTTTTGAAAATTCCCAAATCTTGCTAATAGGTTGAACGTCGCCTTTGGGAATATGATGGCGGCGGCACCAATTATCAATTTGGGTTTCGTTTTCAAAAAGTAACATCGTGCTGCATGTATAAATTACATTGTCCCAAGCGTTTTGCATTGGTATTGGAAAATGAATGTAATAATTTTGTTCAACAATTTCGCCATCTCGAATATTGATACTCACCTGGCGGTCATTCGCTCCAATTGTTGTCCTGATTGTGACATCTTGATTTAAGAGCGCCGCAACGCCCAGCGAACACCAGGCGCAGTTCCCCCACCATTCACCAGAAGATGAACTTACCAAAAAACTTGTGGGGGCTAGAGAAAATGGATGGATAACCCATATTTCATGGCTTTTAGGATGAAGAACAACCCCGTGATAGTCTTGAAGGTTTATTAGGGCGGTTATTACATCTTCCTGGGGCATCCCAAGTAAATTCGCAAGGTCATTAACTCTGGGAGCATATCCATTGTCAATAATATGTTTGATAATCGCATAATGCAAAGTCGAATTGAACGAGAGGGTATCAGCCATGATCATTATCCTTGTTTCATCAAATGTGCTAAGAATTTTTTCAAATCGAAATGACAGTGCGTAACATCAGTTACGTGTGCACGCAAAGGTTGTCACATGGGACTGCAAAATCTCCCGATTTTGCCTCGAAAGTCAGGAGACTTTCGAATCCATCTCTGACATGTTTTGCGGGCACACTCAGTTACTTATTATGCGCGCTCTTCAAAAAGGCTTCCATAAAGCCGCGCAGGTCGCCATCCAAAACGGATTGCGTATTGCCTGTTTCGTGGTCGGTGCGATGGTCTTTCACCATCTGGTAGGGATGCAGCACATAAGAGCGAATCTGACTCCCCCATTCGGCTTTGGTATATTCGCCGCGCAGGATGGCGCGTTCTTCATCTTTTTCCGCCGTCCTTAATTCCAACAAGCGCGCGCGTAGAATCTTCATCGCAAATTCGCGGTTTTGAGTCTGCGAGCGTTCATTCTGGCATGTGACCACAATTCCGCTTGGGATGTGCGTCAAGCGCACCGCTGTCGCGTTCTTTTGCACATTTTGCCCGCCCGCGCCCGATGAGCGGAATACATCCATTTTTATATCACCCGGCGCAATCTCGATATCTGCTTCTTCCATCGAAACTTGCGGCAGGACTTCGATCAACGCAAAAGAGGTGTGGCGGCGATGCGCCGCGTCAAATGGGGAAAGCCGCACCAAACGATGCACGCCTTTTTCGGAACGCAAATAACCAAAGGCATATTCGCCATTGACGGCAATGGTAATGCTTTTTGTGCCTGCTTCTTCGCCCGGCGTTAAATCTATAATTTCGGTTTTGAAGCCGCTATCTTCTGCCCAGCGTAAATACATGCGCTGCAACATGCCCGCCCAATCCTGCGAATCAGTTCCGCCCGCGCCCGCGTGAATGGCGAGGATCGCCCCATCGCGGTCATACACACCGGAAAGCATGGCGGCAAACGCGCGTTTCTCGAGCTCAGATTCAAGGTCGGCGATTTCTTTTTCCAAATCAGCGCGCAGGGATTCATCATCCAGCCGCGCGAGTTCGGTCAAATCATGAATGTGACTTGTTACCTTGCGCCATGCGTCCACCGCCTCGCGCAAAGCAGAAACGGTTTTCATCACGCGCTGCGCGTTATTCGAATCGTTCCAAAAATCGGGCTGTTCTATTTCGTTTTCAAGTTGCAAAAGTTGGGTTTCTTTGCCGGGCAGGTCAAAGACGCTCCAAGAGTTGACGGGTTAATTCATTCAAAGGTTGCAGGCGATTCAAAAGGTCTTGCATACATACTCCGTGAGTTATTGATTAGCGAGAATTCCATCCACAAAAGCGTCGGGATTAAAAGGCTGGAGGTCGTCGAACTTTTCGCCCAAGCCAGCAAACAAGATGGGCAGTCCCAGCTCGCGCTGAATCGCAAATGCCATCCCGCCGCGCGCGGATGAATCAAGTTTGGAAAGAATGACGCCGGTCACATGGACGGCTTGTTTAAAAGAACGCGCCTGCTGTAAAGCGTTTTGTCCGGTGGTTGCATCCAACACCAGCCAGACATGATGCGGCGCGCCGGGAAATGCCTTGCCCACCACGCGATGTACCTTCTTCAATTCTTCCATGAGATTGAAGCGCGTGTGCAAACGTCCCGCCGTGTCAATGAGGACGATATCTGTGCCGCGCGCGATGCCCGCCTGTACCGCGTTGAACGCTACCGCGCCGGGATCGGATTCCGGCGCGCCGATAATCACTTCGACATTCAGCCGCTCGCCCCATATTTGAAGCTGGTCTGTCGCGGCAGCGCGGAACGTATCTGCTGCCCCAAGCAAAACCGATTTACCATCCGCTTTTAAGCGAGAAGCAAGTTTTGCGATGGTAGTCGTTTTGCCAGAGCCATTGACTCCGACGACGAGGACAATGCTCGGTTTGGAATCAAAAACCAGCGCGGGCGGATTTTCGAGGCGCGCGCGCAGTTCATCACGAAGCGCAGCGGATAAATCGCGCGCGTGAATCAATCCGTTATCACGGGCGGCGCGCTTAAGAGAATCCAAAACCGAGTTGGCGGTTTCGAGTCCCAAATCTGCTTGAATGAGCAGGGCTTCGAGATCGTCCCAGGTTTCGTTGGTGATTTCAGATGCGCCCAGCACAGAGGCGATTTGCGCGAAGGCTGCCTTGCTTGTGCGTGAAAGGCTTTCAGTCCAGCGTGAGAGAAGGTTTGCCATGAGGGGCGATTATACCCTACGGG
>DZBA01000178.1 GCA_022729775.1 Anaerolinea thermophila
GATAAATAGAAGATGAAATCAATTTGTGTATTTTGTGGGTCATCGGACGCGGTTCACGCGGATTATCGCTCCGCTGCGCGCGAGATGGGAAAACTCCTCGCGCAAAGAAAAATCCGCGTGATTTACGGCGGCGGAAAAACCGGCTTGATGGGTGAAGTGGCAAATGGCGCGGTCGAAGCGGGCGGCGAAGTCATCGGCGTTATCATTCCTTCGATGAATACCCCCGCGCTGGCGCATACCGGGCTGGCGCGGATGGATGTCACAGCCGATATGCACGCCCGCAAAGCCCGAATGCACGAGCTCGCAGACGGTTACATTGCGCTGCCCGGCGGGTATGGCACATGGGATGAGCTCTTCGAGAGTATTACATGGGCGCAAACCGGCGCGCACGAAAAGCCGGTGGGCTTGCTCAATTTCAAGTCATTCTACGATCCGATGCTTGCCGCCATTGACCACGCTGTCGCGGAGGGGTTTATCTTCAAGGAACATCGCCAGTCTTTGTGTTGTGAAAGTGAACCGGAGAAATTGCTCGACGCCATGATGAAATATGAACATCCGCGCGAAGCGGTCAAGAGATGGATGCGGGAGGAATAAAAAAAACAGACCTCGGCGTTTTCAAAAAGCGCCGAGGTCTTTGTTATTATCTGTCGAAGATTTGCAGCACGCCATTCAAGTTGGAAACGGGACGCAAGTCCGCGTAGGGGATGATGACCGTTTGCGCGCCCGCCACGTAAGGCGCAACTTGATATTCATCGAAGGTGACGGCAAAGCCTTCGTCGGCAAGATTCCAGCGTTGATAATTTTCCGGGAGCGGGTCGGCGCCGCTCATGAAAACGGGGTCGGTGAAGCCGATGTCGCGGGTGGCGAGCTCCGCTTTGCAGTAATCCGAAATGAATTGCAGGTAATTTGCGTCGGCGAGGAATAAATCATCGAGGGTGAGTTCGCCGTGATTGAGGTCATAATTCAACGTAATGCTGTAGTGACCGGGGTGTGCCGCGCCATCGTAAAAATACATTGCCTCGAATTTAATGCTCCACACATCGTCGCGCTGACCGAGCAGGGTATAACGCATATCGAAGGAACTTCCCGCCACAAAGGGCTGCACAGGCTGGTTGGCGAGAATATCCGCGCGGAATTTGTCCACTTCATTTTTGACAATTTCGTTCATGCGGGCATTAAGCGCCGCCACGCGCGGGTCGTCCGAGCCTTGCAGTTGGGGTGTTTGCGCGGTGATGGCGTATATGGGACCATCGCCTGATTCATTGAAGGGAGATGAAACCAGGATCAGCGATTTGCTTAACAACGCCGGTTCGGGGACGGACGTCAGCGTGGGGATGGGTGTAAACATCGCCGCCGCTGCCGGCGCAATGGCTGTCGGCTCTGGCGCGGGGAAAGCGGTTGTGCTGCAAGCGATGGATGCCAGCATGATGAACGTGAGCGCCGGTAAAAATTTGCTTTTCATGTTAATTCCTTTTTTCTGCACACTGCTCCAAAACTCGATGTAATTCCTTGACGTCAATTGGTTTGCTGATGTAATCATCCATTCCGGCGGCGAGACATTCCTCGCGGTCGCCTTGCATGGCATTCGCGGTCATGGCGACGATATAAGGCTGCCGGTCAGGCTCAAACTCGCGGCGGATTCGGCGCGTGGTTTCCAGCCCATCCAATTCGGGCATTTGCACATCCATAAAAACGATGTCGTAATTACTGCGGCGCAGCGCGTCGAGCGCTTCTAATCCGTTTGCGGCGATGTCTGCGCGGTAATTTATGCGGTCTAACATGCGCAGCGCGAGTTTTTGATTCACCGTATTATCTTCCGCCAGCAGGATGCGCAGCGGTTTGCGTTTTCCCAAATCCGCGTCATATTCGAGCCGCTGCGCCTCGCGCATCGGAATCATCAAACTATTTTCTGCCAGCACGCCGACCAGCGCGTTATATAACTGCGAAGGTTTGATTGGCTTGGTGAGGAAAGACGAGAAGTATTCCATCGAAATATCTTTGTTGGCAAGCGAAGTCAACATCACCAAAGGCAGCGCGCGCGCATCGCGGCGTTTTCGGATTTCATGCGCGAGCTGCGCGCCATCCATCTCTGGCATTTGAAAATCGAGAATTGCAAGGTCAAATGCGTCGCCGCGCGTAACCCATTCCAGCGCATCTTTTGGGGACGCAGTTTCGACGCACTCCAATCCCCACGACTTCAATTGCAAATTCAAAATGCGGCGGTTCGTGGCGTTATCATCCACAACCAAAATGCGCCTGCCCTGTAACTGCGGATGTGATTCATGGATGCGCTTTTTGGTGATCGGTTCTGCCACCTCGCGCTTGATTGTGAAATGAAAGACCGACCCCGCGCCTTCCTTGCTCTCGACCCACATCGTCCCGCCCATCATCTCTGCAAGACGCTGGCTGATGACCAGCCCCAACCCTGTGCCGCCGTACTTGCGCGTGATGGAAGAATCCACTTGTGAGAATGATTGAAAGAGGCGGTCCATGCGATTAGTGGGAATGCCGATGCCGGTATCCTTCACCGAAAAATGCAGGACATCTTCCGCGCTTTTTACTTCGATTACGATTTCGCCGCGTTCTGTGAATTTGACCGCGTTGCTTAACAGGTTGACGAGAATTTGGCGCAGCCGCGTGACATCACCGTAGATGGCTTCGGGCGCGCGCGCGTCAATCATATACGCGAGTTCCAATCCCTTATCGCTTGCCTGCGTTGCGACGAGGTCAAACGCGCTTTCGACACATTCGCGCAGGTCGAAGGGCTGGCGCTCAAGGTCGAGCCGTCCCGCTTCGATTTTCGAAAAATCCAAAATTTCGTTGATGATGGTGAGAAGCGCGTCACTGCTGGAACGAATGGTCTCGGCGAATTCGCGCTGGTCGGATGTGAGCGGCGTATCGAGCAGCAGTCCGCTCATGCCCATCACCGCGTTCATTGGCGTGCGGATCTCGTGACTCATGCTGGCGAGGAAGGCGCTCTTGGCGCGGTTTGCCGCTTCTGCCGCATCGCGCGCCTGTTGTAATACTTCCTGCGTTTCTTTTAATTGCGTGATGTTGCGTACCACGATGACGCTGCCCATGATGTTCTTTTTGGCGTCCATGAGCGGCGTGCGCGAAAACTCAAACCACTGGCGCGTATGATTCTCATCGAACAGGACTTCGTCCTTTGATTGGGCAAGCGTTTTATATTTTTCAATTAACTGCGACCAGCGCGTTAAGACCTGCGCGACATCGCTCCCAATGGGTTCTATTTGTAACCCGAGCATTTTCAATGCGGAGGGATTCAAGTCCACTACGCGGTTGTTGACATCCAACATGATGACGCCATCGTCCATGCCTTCGATGACAGCTTCGCGCGCGATGGGGACAATCTCTAACATGCGGTGGCGCACCACAGCAAACGCCAACCCCAGCCCGGTGATGGAAAACGCGAACGGCGTCAGGTCAATGTAGATGGGGAGCAGTTTGAAGATGGTGACAATGTTTGCCACCCAGGGGATGCTGACCGCGAGCAGCGTCCAAATCATTTGCATTCGATATTGGCGGGGCCATTTCAACAGGGCGCGGACAATGAGAATGAATCCCAGCAATAGCGTGATGTAGGAATAGGCTGCGTGAATCCACCAATACCACCAGCCATTTTCGTCACGGGTTAATAACAAACCGCCTTCGCGCACCAACTCGCTCTCGACCCAAAACCAATGACGCAGCGCGGGCGTGTGGTAGACAATGATGGTCAAGACGGGAATAATCAACAACAACTTCAAACGCGCGGGAGGAAGCCACTCTTTGTGACCGGTGTAATCTACGCTAAATTTCAGCCAAGCCAGCGGGGTAAAAGCGACAAAAATAAAAGTGATGTTTTTCCAGAAAAGTTTATCTTCCAGCGTTGCGGATGAAATATCTAAAAAATATGCCGCGCTCCAAAAGAAGAGCAACCCCATCATTATTGCCAGCGGCGCGGCGCCATTGGCGCGGCGGTTGCGCCAAACATAAATGGCAAGTACGCCGGCGACCAGCGCCCCAAAAGAGAGAATGATAAGGGAAATGGAAAAGGTGGGTGTCATAAGTGAACCGCTTTCAGGCTTGGTGAGTAAGCGCCTATTATATCGGTAGTTGCGGATGAAAATATTATCGTAGTGTTAAAGTGTGCACGCAAAACATGTCAGGGATGGATTCGAAAGTCTCCTGACTTTTGAGGCAAAATCGGGAGATTTTGCAGTCCCAGGTGACAACCTTTGCGTGCACACCTATTTTTCCAACCGCCCCATGACAGCCCGCTTTAAATCTTCCTGCACGGCTTCCCACTTCTGCGCGGAGTTCACCACCAGCCAGCGATTTGGCTCCTGCGTTACCAACTCCAAATATCCCGCGCGGACTCGCTGGTGAAATTCCACTTTCAAGGCATCCATGCGATTCCATTCTTCGGCATTATTCTTCTTTCGCTTCAACCCCTCTTCCACATCGAGGTCGAGCAAAATTGTTAAGTCCGGGGTCAAACCGCCCGTCGCATATTTCACCAGCGCGCGGACTTCATCCAAATTTTGCTGGTGACCATACCCCTGGTATGCAATGGTCGAATCGTAATATCGGTCAGAGATGACAACCTCGCCATTTGCCAGGCGCGGCTTGATGACCTGTTCCACAATTTGCGCGCGCGCCGCTTGATAGAGCAGCGTTTCGGCGCGCGGATTCATTTCCACATTTTTGACGTCATGCAAAATATCGCGGATTTGTTCGCTGATGTTTGTCCCGCCCGGTTCGCGCGTGGAGAAAACCACATACCCTTGCTCGCGTAAATATTCGACAAGGCGCGGAATGTGCGATGTCTTGCCTGAGCCTTCAGGACCTTCGAGTGTAATAAACATGGCGAAAGTATACATGTAAATATATAAACATGTAAACAAGAATCCCAGCAATTCCAAATCTAAGAGAGCGTTTCTTAAGTATTTTTTGTACACGGATTTGACGGATTACACGGGCAAACACGGATTTTTAAAAAACAATCAGTGAAAATCAGTGAAATCGGTGGCAGGTTTTTTTTATGGGCTTTTGCTTTCAGATTTGGAATTACTGCAATAATCCAATCTATTGCGGCATGGGTTAAAATACCTGTCAACATTTGATATTCACTCGACGGAGATATTCTTCATGATTCGTACCATCTATTTTTTCCCAAATAAAGCAGCGCGCACCGACATCCCCGCGGAGGAATTTCCCCGTCTCCTGCGGAATAAAAAAGGTCTGTTGTGGATTGACTTTACAGATTCTCCGCCCGAAGAGGCGCTGCCCATTTTACAGGGATTCAAGTTTCATCCGCTTGCCATTGAAGACGCGCTGCAACAAACTCACGCGCCAAAGATTGATGATTGGGGCGATTATCTTTATATCGTATTGAACTATATGCACCTCATCAAGAAAAGCGACCCTTGGGACACGGAAATTGACGAACTCGATATTTTCCTCGGGCGCAATTATGTCATCACCCATCATGATTATCCCATCAGCTCGGTGGACGAAGTATGGGCTAACTGCCAGCGCGACTCGCGTTATTCGCACGATGGCGCGGATCACCTGCTCTACAAAATCATTGACGGCATCGTGATGAACTACATGCCCATCATCGAAAAAATAGACGATGAAATAGACGAAGTGGAAGACCAGGTTTTTGACCGTCCAAGTTCACAGACTCTCTCGCGTCTTTTTACCTTAAAACGGGTTTTGCTTGCCATGCGCCGAATTATCCTTCCGCAGCGGGAGGTGCTGAACAAAATGGCGCGCGACGAATATCAGGTCATTGACCGCAAAGACAGGATCTTCTTCCGCGATATTTATGACCACCTTGTGCGCCTGCACGATGTCAACGAGAGCTTGCGCGACCTCGTCAGTGGGGCGTTGGATACGTACCTTTCCGTCGTCAACAACCGCATGAATGAAGTGATGAAAACGCTGACCATCATTACCACGCTGTTTATGCCGCTGACCTTTGTGACCGGCTTCTTTGGGATGAATTTCTTCGCCGCAAACCCGCCCTATGAAAACTGGACACTGCCCGTGATGTTTTACGGAACGTTAACCTTGATGCTAACCACGCCGGTCTTCATGTACTTTTGGATGCGCCGCCAGACATGGGTGTAAAAACTTAAAAAATCCTTGACACAGAACAGGCGTTCGAGTATCATTACTAGCACAAATGAGCGAAGAATGGCTCACGTATGCCGCAGCGCGGCAGGAGGCTTCTTATGATGATGGTTCGAAAAAGCAAAGGTCTCGGTGAACGCCACCAGAAAATCCTCGATTTCATTGCGGATTACCAGCGTGAACACAAGCACCCGCCTTCAATTCGAGAGATTGGCGAGTATTGTGAAATTTCATCCACTTCTGTTGTCAATTACTACCTTGATCAACTTGAAAAAAATGGTCACATCGAGCGTGATCGTAAAATCTCGCGCGGCGTGCGGCTGACCAATTCCACGCCGCTGAGCGAAATGTTCCGCGTCCCTGTATTGGGCGTCATTCAAGCAGGCGAGCCAATCCCCATCCCCGCTTCAGACTTCACATCCTTCACCGCAGAAGACACCATAGATGTTGCCATGTCGCTCATGCCCACGAAGGAAAAAGGCAAAGACTTGTTTGCCCTGCAAGTGCAAGGCGAGTCGATGATTGACGCAATGGTCAACGACGGCGATATTATCATTCTCAAGCCTGTGCAGGAAGCGCGTAACGGCGAGATGGTTGCCGTCTGGCTTTCAGACCGCAACGAAACCACGCTCAAATTCTTCTTCAAGGAAAAAGACCGCTACCGCCTACAGCCCGCAAACCCCACCATGCAGCCGATTTATGTTAACAAGAGCGAGCCGCTGGAAATCAAAGGCAGGGTGGTGATGGTAATACGAAAAATAGAAAGACACATGTAGTTAGAAAGGGACGGCTTTTAGAGCCGTCCTTTTTGTTTGGCAATACACGGACTCCGCAAGTTCTACTTGCGGAAACTCGTCGTTATGCGCGCAAACCCAAATAGACTGTTTA
>DZBA01000179.1 GCA_022729775.1 Anaerolinea thermophila
CCCACCACAATGCGGTCAGGGCGCATACGCAAGGAGTTCTTAACCAACTCGCGGATGGTGACCGCGTGCAGTCCATCGGCGTTGGAGGCTTTGGTTTCCATACGCATTACATGATCCTGCTGCAATTGCAACTCGGCGGCATCTTCGATGGTAATGATGCGCTCATTTTCAGGGATGAAACCAGACATCACATTGAGCAAGGTTGTCTTTCCTGAGCCTGTGCCGCCTGAAATGATGATGTTAAAACGCGCCTTGACGCACGCGTACAAAAAGTCCGCCATTTGCTGCGTCATCGAGCCAAACTTAATCAAGTCTTCGACTTTGAGCTTATCTTTGCGGAATTTGCGGATGGTGATGGAAGGTCCATCAATGGCGCAGGGACGAACCACCGCGTTTACGCGCGAACCATCGGGCAAACGCGCGTCTACTGTGGGCGAGTCGGCATCCACGCGGCGCCCCAGCGGAAGGATGATGCGGTCAATGATGCGCAGGACATGGTCATCATCGTCAAAGGTGACGTTGGTCTTGGTCAGCTGTCCCTTCTTTTCGACAAATATTTTCTTGGGACCATTGACCATAATTTCAGAGACATCCGGGTCATCTAATAACGTCTGAATAGGACCGTACCCAAGCAGGTCATTCAGTACCTGGTCGAATATCTGCTTTTGCAAATCTTCCGGCAGTTTGACCTGCGTTTGCTGATAGACCTGCATCATATTTTTTTTGACGAAGGCGTCGCGCTGCGCTTCTGGAATTCCCTCAGATTCCAAAACGCGCATCATGGTATCTGCAAGATATTTTTTCAAGCGCACCAAATCCTGCCCGGTCAGGCGGGCAGGCGCGGCAGGTTGCGCGGGCTGCCCCGGTTGGTTTTGGGGCGGCTGATTCGACTGATTGGTTAATGATCTCAGCGTGGTCATTCTATAACGCCTCCTCCATTTTCATCCATAGGCATCACCCAAACAATTTGGGAGCGGTGAATTGCCAAAAACGGAGCGTCGAAAAGCGTCTCGCCACTTGCGCCATGAATGGTAGCGCGTGTGACCGCAAGAAAGACATCATCGCGTTCCAATTCGCCTTTCAAACGCTCTCCCTGCCGGACGTGTACCTGCCCTCGAATCAAATGAGTGGTAGTCTGTATGACCGCCATCGTCGGCAGTTTTGTCACCACATCCGTATAGAACTTACCCTTCTCATCATATTCAATCGTCATCGCGTACTCCCATTTCACAGCTGGGATGTAACCCAGCCGACGGTAGAATCATGCCCGTAATTTGCGGGCAAGTAATGCCATATCCTTTGCAATTTCCCTAAAGGCATACGCGCCCACGTCATTGGGAAATTGGTCTGAAAACGGCGCATGTTGATTATTGGCAAAAGTTAAGTTACCACCCAGATAAGGGATTGTACACTTAACTTGCAGATCAAGGATTTTTTCCACTTCAGTTTTGTTCAAACCTTCCAGACCCACAGCGCGGTTGAGGATGGCAAAAATTGCATCCGCGCCAACGCCTTTACCATGCAAATATCCAAACATGGTTTTGGTCAAGGTAGCCGCGCTTAAATCTGTGCCAAGCACAAGAGTCACCAGGTCAGCGTGTTGAATGAGTGGAAGGGTGAAATTGGAAAGCGAGCGCCCAACATCCACCAGCACATAATCATAAGATGCCTTCAAAACATTTACAATATCAGCAACGCGGTCAACCTTCAAGTGGTGACTGCTCTCCGGGTCTGGCGAGCCAGCCAGCAAATGAAAGCCCCAATTTCTGACAAACGCCAAATTGCGAAAAAACTCAGGGGTGGCTTCGCCTGACGGCAGTTTTGATATCGTAACAACGTTCTGCGCTTCTGTGTAGCCGACAATGGGCGCAATAGACCCAATGGGCAGCACCATATCCAATACGACCACATTCGACTGTGGTTCCTGCCGCGCGATTTGCATGGCAATATTGGCGCACAAGGAAGATGTGCCAACGCCGCCCTTCGCGCTCAAGAATGTGATCAACAACCCGCCCTGCCTGCCGATGTTGGATGGGACAGGAGCAGCCGATGAAGGCGCGTTCAACAAGCGGTGAATTGCTTCGTTCAAGGCAGCAACTGCATTTCCAGACTTGGTGATGTATTCATTAAAGCCCGCATCAAGGCAGGATTTAACGCGCTGCGGACTTTGGTCTGCGCTTAACGCAATCAACGGCATGTTCGCCGTGCGCGCATCCTGACGCAGTTTTTTTGCAAAATCCTCACCGGCAAGGTCAGGGATTTTTGGGTCAATAATCACAAGGTCAGGGCGGTCACGCCATGAAAAGATCAACCCCTCCTTGGCGGAGTCAGATTGAATGACCTCATAATTTTGCTGCGATAAACTGCGGACGATGAAGTTACGGCTGGTAACGTCGGCATCCACAATGAGAATTTTCTTCCCAGTCATGTGCTGTTCCTATGGCAAGACCTAGTATTCACCGGGCGGCATGAGATATCCCAAGCCGGAGCGCGTGACGATGTGGCGCGGATTATGCGCGTCTTCCTCTAGTTTTTGACGCAGGCGCGCAATACTTACCCATAGAATTTCCTTATCACTGCGATATTCAGTCCCCCAAACCGTAGTGAGCAATTCTTCGGATGTGAGGATTTTTCCGATATTGTGCGCGAACTGGAGCAACAGGCGATATTCCGTCGCAGAGAGCGAAACAGGCTGGTCGTTGATCCAAACCTCGGCGCGCGCAAAATCAATCTTGAGATTGTCATGCGTGAAAAAACGCGCCTGCCCGGTTTCAACAGACGGATGCGCGCGGCGCAAAACAGCGCGGACACGCGCAAGCAGCTCGGTAGCAGAAAACGGCTTGACAAGATAATCATCCGCGCCGAGGTCGAGTCCGCGCACGCGGTCTTGCTCTTCGCCGCGCGCGGTCAAAATGACAATCGGCACGTTGGTAAATTCGCGCAGGCGTTGGCATACGCCAAACCCATCCAGGCGGGGCATCATCACATCCAACAGCACAAGGTCAATCGGCTGCATGGAAAACACCTCCAGCGCCTGAACGCCATCTTGCGCGGTGGAAACATCGTACCCTTCGGTGCGCAAATTCGCCTCTAGAAGGCGCAGGTAGCGGGGTTCATCATCCACAACTAAAATATGTTTTGGCATTATCTCTCCTTGCGGATTAAAAATCAATCAGACGCATCCACAGGCAGTTCAATGAAGAACATCGTTCCTTTTCCAAGCGCGGATTCGACCCGAATAGTACCATGATGCGCGAGAATAATCTGCTTACAAATATATAAGCCCAGCCCGGTGCCGGTGACTGTGCGCTCGCCTGGTACGCGGTAGAAACGCTCGAAAAGAAAAGGAATGTACTCCTGCGAAATCCCCTCGCCACGATCCGCGACAGTGACGAGGATTTTATTTTCAACGACGCGCCCACTGATTATGATTTCGGAGCCGGGCGCGTATTTAATGGCATTGTTAAAAAGATTTTCAAACACCTGTGAGAGCCGTTTGCCATCGCCATTGATGGGCGGCAGGGGTTGAAACTCAAAGGCGAATTTCATATTAGTATAACGTGCCAGAATGCGAGTCGCCACATCCCGCACCAGCGCGTCCACCCGGATGGGCGCAAACTTGAATGGCAAGGTTTTGCTGTGCAGCCGCGCCGACTCTAACATGTCTTCGATTAAACGCGCGAGACGATCCGCTTCTTCGTCTATGATACTCAAAAATTCGCGTTGTGTCGCCTCGTCCCAGTGCGCGTCTTCGCGCAGCAGGCTGGTGCTATAGCCTTTGATGAAGCCCAGCGGCGTGCGCAGCTCGTGCGTGATGGTCGAGACAAAATCATCCTGCAAGCGCATTTGCCGCTGAACAGAATCCAGTTCCGCGCGCGCCTCTTGCAAATCACGCCGTTCGATCAGCGCGGTTGTCCACAACGCTTGCAGGCACGCGATTTGATTATGAACAGTCGAATAAGCAGGTCCGCCAAAGCGGATAAAGACCAGCGCGCCGCGTAAATTGGAGCCGAAATATAATGGCACGCCCAACAAATAAGCCTGCGCCAAACGATTTTCCGGGTCAGCCTCTGGCGCGGGGTCTGCCAATATTTGCTTCCCCTGCGCGATGACTTCACTTGCGATTCCCTCGCCCCATGCCGCTTCTGCCTCTGCGGTTTTTCCGCGCCCGACCGCGCGCGCGTATTCAACCTCCAAGCCTTTGGTGTGAGCATCTTCAAGATAGATGGCAACGTTGTCAAAGACAAAGGAAGTCCGCAGCGAGACAAACAACGTATCCAGCGCGGATTTCCAATCTGACATACGCTGAACTTGTTGAAAGGTCTTATGCAAAAAAGCAAGAGTCGCAGATTCCATTATTCGCGCACAGCCAGTAATGGGAATTTGAATACCGAGCCTTTTCCTTCCACTGATTGAACATCCAAAAGCGAGCCGTGCGCCTCTACAATTTGCCGCACCAGTGAAAGCCCCAACCCCGTGCCGCCGTAATGCCGCGTGGAAGAATCATCCAACTGGTGAAAGGCTTCGAAGATTTCATTGAAGCGATGCGCGGGGATGCCAATGCCCGTATCCGCTATCGAGATAAGAATTAAATTACTGCCTTCTTCTTTCAGCGCGATTTCTACGGTGCCGCCAGATGGCGTAAACTTAATGGCATTATCGAGAAGTTGATGAATCACCCATCCAATCTTTTCAGAGTCTGCCTGCACTGCGGGGATGTCTTCCGGCGCGTTGACTGTGAGTTTCACGCCGCGTTCCTCTGCCTTGGTAGAAGCGGAATTGACGGCAAGAACAATAACGCGGCGAATGGCAACCTTGTCCAGTTTCATGCTCATCTCTCCGCGCGAGGCAAGCGAGAACATAATGAGGTCTTCGATGATGCTTTCCAACTTGGCGGTTGCGCGCTGGGTCACTTGCAAGGCGTGACGTTGTTCCTCGTTGATGTCGCCCAGCGACTCCGAAACCAGTAACTCGACATATCCTTTGACATGGGTCAACGGCGTGCGCAGTTCGTGGGAAATATTCGCGACAAAGTTTGCCTTCATCTGACTCAATTCCGATAAGCGGCGCAAAGCCTCATTCAATTCAGCGGTGCGTTCCTTGACGCGCTGCTCCAAATTGCGATGCGAAGATTGCAGCGCGGAGCGCAGTTGAATCAACTGCTCGGTCACCACCTGATCGAGCGCGTCACGGTCAAGCAACTTGAGGTCCATCAATGCCTGTCCCAAAAGGTACTGCCTGCCTTTGGTCGTTTCATTTTGCTGCTGCGCAAGCGCCCTTTGCAAATCAGATTCGCTGATGAGACCTTTTTGAACAATATACTCACCCAAGCGCGGGATGAGCATTTCGGGGGATAGTTTTGGAAGGATTTGTGTCATTGTGAGGTTAAAGTTTAAGGTTAGAAGGTTTAAGGTTAGTTAGAGGTTCATCCACTCGCCTGCTATCATGGTTTGAGAGGCGGTCAAGCGTAAGAGGTCATCGGGGGAAATTTTGAAAATATCTTCATCCAATACAATCAAATCTGCAAGATAATTTTCGGCAAGCATTCCAAGGCGATGGTCAGCGTTGGCTGCATACGCTGCGCCAATCGTGTAAGCGGACAGGGCTTCTTCGAGATTCAATTTTTGCGCGGGATACCAGCCTTCGGGCGCGGGGAAACCATCTGCGCGGCGGCGGGTGACCGCGGCGTGTAATCCCAAAAACGGGTTGGGAGATTCAACCGGCGCGTCTGACCCAAATGCGAGGACGACTCCCTGCGCGAGTTGATTCTTCCACGCATACGCCAGCGCGGAGCGTTCACCCCAATATTGGTCAGCAATCATAATATCGGATGTCGCGTGAATCGGCTGCATGGACGCGACGATGTTCAAGTCTGCGAGTCGCGGCGCGTCGTCCGGGTGAAGCAGCTGCAAATGCTCGATACGGTGGCGCAGGCGCGGCAGTTTTTTCTCTGCCTCGTATTTACGCAACTGTGCATAAGCGTTCAAGACTTCGTGATTGGCGCGGTCGCCAATGGCGTGTACCGTCATGCTCAAACCGACATCGGCTGCCTTGCGGCAATGTTCAAAAAGTTCCTCGCCATCCATGTTGAGGATGCCTTTGTTTTCAACGCTGCCATCATACGGCTGGAACATCGCCGCAGTTTGCGGACCTAACGCGCCATCCATAAATGCTTTGACAGAGCCAATCCACAGCATGTCATCCCCAAACCCGGTGCGCAAGCCCAATTCGTTTGCGTGGTCAAGCTGCGTCACAGGGAGGTTTTTGTTCACGCGCAATTTTAACTTACCCTGCGCGTGTAAGTGTTGCAATGCCATAAAAGAGTCGCGGTAATCAAAATCATGAACGCCGGTCAATCCCATCTTCCACAAGACTGGCTGCGCGTTTTCGATCATCCGCGCAAGCTGCTCGGTAGATGGCGGCGGAACAGCCTTCTGAACGAGCTGCATGGCGTCTTCGAGCAAGGTTCCAGTTGCGTGACCGGCAGCATCGCGCGAGACGACTCCGTTATGCGGGTCCGGCGTGGAATCGTTAACGCCTGCAAGTTTCAACGCGGCTGTGTTCGCCCATGCCGCGTGCAAAGACTTTGCGGTGAGATATACGGGATGATTCGGCGCGACGGAATCCAGCTCGCTTGCGGTGGGGAAACCTGTCTTCCATTGATTTTGATTCCAGCCGTGACCGAGAATCCAGTCACCGGGCTTGGTGGTCTTGGCGCGTTCTGCCACGCGGCGCAGACATTCTTCCTTTGTTGGAGTTTCGCAATCCACATTGTTGAGGAAGAGCGCGTAATACTTGACGTGTAAATGCGCGTCGGTCAAGCCGGGCAAAATGGTCTTGCCCTGCATATCGAACTTTTCCACCTTGCCATGCGCAAGGGACTCAAGTTGGTCTT
Source organism: Anaerolinea thermophila (assembly GCA_022729775.1). Classification (GTDB taxonomy): domain Bacteria; phylum Chloroflexota; class Anaerolineae; order Anaerolineales; family Villigracilaceae; genus Villigracilis. The sequence continues at coordinate 6,896 of DZBA01000179.1, forward strand.
TTTCCCCAACGGCAATGATACGCCCATCCGCAATCAGCAGCGCGGATGCGCGGGGCTGGGATTTATTCATGGTGTAAATGTTGGAATTGTAGATGAGTTTCATGGT
>DZBA01000180.1 GCA_022729775.1 Anaerolinea thermophila
GCATGGTGGAAGAGGACGCCTATTGCATTGACGTCATCCGCCAGATACAGGCAATTGAAGGCGCGCTTAACAAGGTGAGTTCCAAAATCCTTGAAGACCACCTGAATTCATGCGTGATCACTGCGATTCAAGGAAATGATAAAAAAGAACGCGAGCGCGTGATGAAAGAAATTACGGAAGTGTTCGAGATGTCAACGAAAGTGTAAACAGGTAGATAAGTAAACAAGTAGGCAAGTAGACAGGTAAACAAGTAGATAAGTAGGCAAGTAGATACTTACGTACCTGTATACCTGTATGCCTGTGTACCTGTCTACCTGTGTACCTATACCTACCCAACCCAAAGGAGTTTTACCCATGACCACAGTTACCTATTCCGTTCCCGCTATTTCCTGCGGACATTGCACCCGCACCATCGAAACCGAAGTATCCGAATTACAAGGTGTGCAATCTGTGAAAGCAGAAATCGAATCCAAGAAAGTCACCATCACCTTTGCCGAGCCTGCTAGTGAAGAGACTATCAAGACCCTGCTCGCGGAGATTAATTATCCCGCCGAGGGGTTGATCGCTTTATAGAGATTAGATGATTGGAGATTGGAGATTCGTCAAATCTCTAATCTCTAATTTCCAATCACCAATTACTATTTACCAATTATCCCAATGACCGATACCAAACAACTCACTCTCCCCATTACAGGAATGACCTGCGCGAACTGCGTGGCAACCGTCGAGCGCAACCTTAAAAAACTTGACGGCGTGCAAGGCGCGGTGGTGAATCTCTCCTCCGAACGGGCGACGCTGGACTTCGATCCCGCCAAACTCGGCTTGGAGGATGTCATCGCGCGCGTGAATCGCGCGGGCTACGGGGTCGCTACGGGCGAGGCGGATTTAATCATCAAGCGCCTCTCCGACAGCAACGACGCGGCGCGGCTGGAAAAATCGCTTGCCAAACTCGAAGGCGTTCTCGAAGCGCAGGTGACATTTGCCACTGAAAAGGCGCGCGTGAAATACATCCCCACCATGATGACGCAGGCGGAACTGCGCCGCGCGGTGGCTTCCGCTGGGTTCGAAGCGCTGGAACTCGGCGGCGAGGCGGAAGACGCGGAAGCAAAAGCCCGCGAGCATGAAATCAACGAACAATGGCGGCTGCTCATCATCGGCTTGGTTTTTACCGTGCCGCTGTTCGTGCTTTCGATGAGCAAAGACTTCAGCCTGCTGCCCGATTTCTTCTACACCGAAAACACAATGGAAGGAATGCGCGACGCGCAGCCCTGGTTTGGCTGGCTGATGTTGGCGCTTGCCCTGCCCGTGCAGTTTTATGTCGGCTGGCAATATTACGTCGGCGCGTACAAATCGCTGCGGAACAAATCCGCGAACATGGATGTCCTCATCGCGATGGGTTCATCCGCCGCGTTCTTTTATTCGCTGCCGATCACCTTCGGCTTGCTGATGGGACACGTCTATTACGAGACCGCCGCCGTCATCATCACATTGATTCGGCTGGGAAAATATTTGGAAGCCCGCGCCAAGGGACGCACCTCCGAAGCGATTAAGAAATTGATGGGACTCCGCGCCAAGACCGCCCGCGTGATTAAGGACGGCGTGGAAGTCGAAACGCCCGTGGACGATGTCCGCGTGGGCGATATGATTCTGGTCAAGCCTGGCGAAAAAATCCCCGTAGATGGAGTCGTGGTCGAGGGACGCAGCGCGCTGGATGAATCCATGCTGACGGGCGAATCGCTCCCCGTCGAGAAAAAGCCTGGCGACGCGGTCATCGGCGCGACCTTGAACAAACTCGGCATGTTGAAGTTCGAAGCCACGAAGGTCGGCAAAGAAACCGCGCTGGCGCAAATCATCAAATTGGTGGAAGACGCGCAAGGCAGCAAAGCGCCGATTCAAAAAATTGCCGACCAAGTCTCCGCGATTTTCGTCCCGATTGTGATTGGCATTGCCGCGCTGACTTTTGCGGGCTGGTATTTCTTTGGACCCCAATTGCCCATCAACGCGGATATTGACAATTTCACGCGCGCGTTGATTCACATGGTCGCCGTGCTGGTGATTGCCTGCCCCTGCGCGATGGGACTCGCCACGCCCACCGCCATCATGGTCGGCTCTGGCAAGGGCGCGGAAATGGGAATCCTGTTCCGCAACAGTGAGGCGCTCGAACGCGCTGGAAAAGTGAACGTGGTTGTTCTCGATAAAACGGGAACGATTACGAAGGGGCAGCCAGCGGTGACGGACGTAGTGAGTGGGGCGTGGGGCGTGGACGATTTGTTAAGGTTGGCGGCGAGTGTCGAGAAGGGCAGCGAACATCCGCTGGGCGAGGCGATTTGGGCGGAAGCCACCACACGCGGCTTGACTCTCTCCGCGCCGCAAGGTTTCAAAGCGGAAGCGGGTCACGGTGTGGAAGCGGAAATCGAAGGCAAGCAAATCATCGTCGGCAACAAGCGCATGTTCGAGGCGCGCGGAATCGCGCTGGGCGAGTTGGAAGCGGAGGTCTCGCGCTTGCAATCCGAAGCGAAGACCGCCATGCTCGTCGCAGTGGATGGTCAAGCCGCGGGCGTCATCGCCGTTGCGGATACCATCAAGGATAGTTCCAAAGAAGCGATTGACGACCTGCACAAGATGGGTCTGCGCGTGGCGATGATAACGGGCGATAACCAAAAAACCGCCGAAGCCATAGCCAAACAAGTCGGCGTGGATACCGTTCTCGCGGAAGTGTTACCCGAAGGCAAAGCCAACGAGGTTAAAAAGTTGCAAGTTGGAAAGTTGGAAAGTTTGCAAGTTGAACAACCTTCAAACCTTCAAACCTTCAAACCTGTAAACGTAGTCGCCATGGTCGGTGACGGTGTGAACGACGCGCCCGCGCTTGCCCAGGCGGACGTGGGACTCGCCATTGGCACGGGAACGGATGTGGCGATGGCTGCCGCGCCTGTGACCTTGATGTCGGGCGACCTGCGCGGAGTCGCGCGCGCCATTCTCCTCTCCCGCAAGACGCTTGCCACCATCAAGCAGAATCTCTTCTGGGCGTTTTTCTACAATGTGATTTTGATTCCTGCCGCCGCGCTCGGATATATGAATCCCATGCTCGCCGCTGGCGCAATGGCGTTCAGCAGCGTGTTTGTGGTGAGTAATAGTTTGAGATTAAGAAAGCAGAAGATTTAAGTAGACAGGTACACAAGTAGACATGTATACCTGTTTACTTGTGTACCTATTTACCTGTGTGCATACCCATATCCCAAAGGAAAAATTTTAGCATGAAGAAACTCACTCTCCTCCTCGCCGCCGCGCTTTTATTGACCGCGTGCGCCCCGCAACAAACTGGTCCCGCCAAAGCCGAGTTACCCGCAGGCAAGGCATGGTCAGAAGGCAAGGAAATTTACTTCATCCACACCGAAGCGTCCGATGCGGGCGTGGCGGAAAAATTGACGGGCATGATGAAGTCGCCCGTCATCCTCGTCCCCTCGCTGGCGGAAGTCCCCGATGAAGCGCTGGCAAATGTGTATGCCTTTACCAACGGACTTAAAGGCACAGGACCCTTTGGCTTTCAACCTGATGTGTTTGATAATCCTCCTGGTACCGATGGATATACTCCGCTGCGCCGCTTGAATTTGGTCACGTGGAAGGATGAAACTCAGGCGCGCGAGTTGAAATCCGCGCAGGAGGTGTTGGACGCGGAATCCGCTGGCAATCTCACCATCGAGCAGCCCGGCGCAGTCATCAACATGCCCTTTGTCGTTTGGGACGGCGGTAAGCGATAACGTGTTTGGACATGCCCCTAAGTGTGCACGCAAAACATGTCAGGGATGGATTCGAAAGTCTCCTGACTTTCGAGGCAAAATCGGGAGATTTTGCAGTCCCACGTGACAACCTTTGCTTGCACACGCCCCTAAAGGTTTCAAAACCTTTAGGGGTTTTTTGTTGTAAAATAATATCATGCGTAAACATGCTGTTATTCTTTCTGTCTTTGCCCTGTTCCTGCAATCTTGCGGCTCTTCGGCGCCAACCCCAACCAGCGTACCCACTTCGACATTTACAGCGACCATCACATCCACTGCCACCGAAACGCCGAGCGTGACTCCTTCGCCTACCATTGTCAAGATTCCAACGGTGGACTATAACGCCTCGCCAACCCCGCCCATGTTTATTTATTTGAGTCCGACTTCGCCCCCCGGTATGCCCACTTATACGCCAATGCCAACACCGACCCCGGCAAGCGTTGGACCTGGCTTCGAGTGGCTGCGAACTTCGGGGACGATGTTCTACTGGGGAATTTGCAAACCCAATACAATCAAAGTCACCGTGCAAGTGACCGACCCTGAGATTGTGAACAGCGTGACCTTGTTTGTAAAAACGCGCCGCTTGAAGGCGCAAATCTTTACCCCATGGAATAAGGGAATCGGCATGGTGCATATTGGCGATGGGACATGGGAAGCCAACCTTTACGCAAATTCCATTGATGGGCATATTGCCTATCGCAGCGGCTGGCTGTGGTATCAGGTGGTTGCCGTTGGCGAGGATAACATCGAGGTCGGGCGCACGCGCATTTATCAGGACGCCATCAAATTCGAGCCGTGTATGTGTATGACGCCGCCATGCAAACCTTAACGAACTTACAAGGAAAACTACAATGATAAAGAGATTTAACATCTTGATTGTCTTTTCGATTTTTTTGGCTGCCTGTTCTGTGCTGCCGAGTCAGCAGCCGGCTGCGCCTGTCACAAGCGCGCCCACGCGCGAACTTTCTCCCACACCGACGTTCACCATCACGCCGACGCAGCCCACGCCCACATTTACCCCCACGCCGACGTTGATTGGCTATAAAAGTCCCACGCCGACGCCAACAGAAACCGCCACCCCCGCCATTACCGATACGCCTACGGTGATTGTGGTCACGCTTCCCACTTCCACCCCGGTGGTGGAGGCGAATGGATTTCGCGCCATTACCACTTCATCCATCGTTTTTTATCGCGGAAAAGATTGCAGTCCCGCTTCTGTAAAATTCACCATTCAAATGGAAAGCAAATTCAACGCGGAATTTGTGCAGTTCTTTGCGCGATTTGTCAGCAAAACATCCGGCGCAAAAAGCGAATGGACGAGCATCGCCATGACGAATTCGGGCGGCGGCGCGTTTGAATATGATTTGTTCCCGGAACAAATGCGCGCGGTTGATTCATATATAGACCCCTGGGTGCAATTTCAATTTGTTGCGACCAACGGCAAAGGAGTGGAAATCGCGCGTACGGGCATTTTCGATAAACAATTGAGTTTGCTTGCCTGCGTCGCAACTGAAACGCCCATCCCACCGACTCCCACGCCGACAGCATTAAAGCCATGATAAATTTCCCCGCTGATTTGCTTCAACTGTTGAAGAAAGCCGAGCGCATTGCTGTTTTGACCGGCGCGGGCGTTTCGCAAGAAAGCGGACTGAGAACCTTCCGCGATGAACAGGAAGGATTTTGGACGCAGTACAAACCAGAGGATTTAGCCACGCCCGAAGCCTTTGAGCGCAATCCAAAACTGGTGTGGGATTGGTACGCCTTTCGCCGCGAAACCGCGCGCGCGGCGAATCCCAACCCCGGACATTTCGCGCTCGCGCAAATTGAAAATCACGTCCCCGAATTTACGCTCATCACCCAAAATGTGGATGGCTTACATCGCGCGGCGGGCAGCGTGAACGTGCTGGAACTGCATGGAAATATTACGCGCGTGCTTTGTTCCAAATGCGGGGAGTACGCCCAAACCTGGGGCGATGATTCCACCTCTGTCCCCGTTTGCGCTTTGTGCGGAGGATTGTTGCGCCCGGACGTGGTCTGGTTTGGCGAATCGCTTCCGCAGGCGGAACTTCAAAAAGCGGTGAATGCAACGCGCGCGTGTCAAATCTTTTTTTCGATTGGGACATCGGGCGTTGTGCAGCCTGCCGCGTCACTTGCGCGCGCGGCACATGCCAACGGCGCGACGCTCATCGAGGTCAATGCAGACCCAACCCCGCTTACACCCAGCGTTGATTTTGCTTTTCACGGCAAGTCGGGCGAGATACTGCCCGCGCTGGTCAATGCCGTGTGGGGCGCAGATTAAAAAGTTCCACCGCTTGCCAGCATGGGGGGGACATGTTGGTCAAGCGGTGGTTGTTTGACACCAAGATACCAATAAAGGGGGAGGGCAGGTGTCGGTAGCCAAAATATACACCAAACCAGTCCGAATAGGATTAAAAAAAGATTAGAATTTGGACACTGTTTGTCTGATTAGTGCTTTCCGTCACGAAAAAATTTCAACCATTCTTCCACTTCTTGCGTTGAAAGTTTTTTATTCCCATCATCTGGTTTGGGCGCGGATTTCATCGCCGCTTTGATCTCTTTCACAAACACTTCAGACGAGATGAATTCCGCGCGGTGGACTCGCGCCGCGCTTTGGATTTCGTGGTCAGATGAAACGACAATCCAATTTTTTGCGTTCTTTCCCATCTTGTTCAACCGCGCGCGCATTGCCGAATCCGCTGTCTGCTCCGCGCGGACAAAGTGCGCCTTGACCGCGCCGAAATTTCTCATCCCCGCGTGACCGATTGGCGCGCCGTCGAAATACACTTCCACTTCGCTGCGGTTCAAGCGCGCGAATTCCTGCAAAATGGAAATCAATTCCATTTCATCATCCGCCGAAGATAAGCGCAAGCCAATTTTGGGAATGAGATTGTGTCCATCAATCAAGTAAGGCATGGGTGAATTTTACTCGAATTCTTTAAGGTTTTTTCCTTGACCAATCCCGCGCGCTCGCATAGAATACCGCCCATTATGCGCTTCGCCCACTTCGGCATGACCATGACTACTACACCCTCTCGGTATTCCCGTGAGTCATTGTCGCTTGGACGGAAGTAACGCGCTCAGTTCAGGAACCACAACGCCTCACGGAAACGTGGGGCGTTTTTATTTGTGCAGGACATACGTAGGACAGGCTTAAGCCTGTTCTACACTACAAACAGGAGAAGAGAAATGACGGAAAACAAAA
>DZBA01000006.1 GCA_022729775.1 Anaerolinea thermophila
CCGTCAAATCCGTGTAGTCCGTGTACTAAATCACGGCAAATCCCAGAGAACCATTATTCCATTACAGCGGAAGCCAAACAGCAAAGGTAGAGCCTTTGCCCAGCTCGCTGGTAATATCAATTGTACCGCCATGATCGGTGACAATGCCATACGTGACAGACAACCCCAAGCCTGTGCCGCCGCGATCCCCTTTGGTGGTGAAGAAAGGCTCGAAGACGCGCGCCTGATCTTCCGGCTTGATGCCCAACCCGCTGTCGCGGACAGACATCACCACCCCATCGCGCTCATCACGCGCAGCCGCGCAAGTGTTGACAAATAAACTGCCGCCTTCCGGCATGGCTTGAAGCGCGTTATGAATCAAATTCAACAACACCTGTTTCATCTGATTCGGGTCAATGAAAACCCATGGCAGGCTGTTATCTAATTCAACTTGCAGGGAGACATTATTCGTTTTGATGAGATGCCGCGTCAGCGCGATGACGTCATCCACCACTTCGTTAAGGTTGGCGCGTGTGCGCGTGCGTTCGCCCTGCCGCGAAAAATCCAACAAACGGCGGACAACGCCGCTGGCGCGGCGCGCTTCGCGCAGCACCATTTCCAACTCAGAGCGGAAAGGGAATGTCTCATCGAGGTCGCTCAACATCAACTCAGAAAATCCGGTAACAGTGGTCAAGGGGTTATTCAACTCATGCGCGATGCCAGCGGACATCTCCCCTACTGCGGCGAGTTTGGCAGCTTGCAACAATTTATTTTCGGCGGCGCGCTGCGCCACAATGCGCGCGTTCAATTCGCTCTCTGTCTCGCGCAGTTGTGAAATCGTCTCTTGCAATACCTGGTATTGATTCGCGCTCGTCACCACTGAAGCAAGAATACCCGCCAGTGATTCCATCGCAATCATATCGTTGTGAGTAAAAGCATTGGCTTCGCGGCTTTCAAGGTCAACGATGCCGAGAATGGTTTCGCCGTCCTTCAAGGCTACGCACAATTCAGAACGCGCCTCCCAGCCTTTGATGGATTGGTATAAAGGATTTTGTTTTGTATCATGCACCAAAATGCTTTCGCCAGTTTGAGAAACCCTGCCCGTGATGCCTTCTTTACGAAGCAAATCGCCATCGCCAAGCGCGCCCTTCAACACCTCGGCATGTGTGCCGCCAATGCCTTGAATGGAAAAATTGCCGTCGTCGTCTTTCAACAAAATGATGGCGAGTTCATATTTGAAGTAACGCGCCACCAAATCAGCGGCGATGAAAGCCACCTCTTTTTTATCGTTCAAGCCGATGACCTGCTGCACGACCTCATGGATCAATCCCAGACTGCGCGCGCGTCCTTCGGCTTCTTCACGCAGGCGCGTATATTCGATCAACCCCGCAAGATGGCTGGTGATGACGACCATGAGATGCTCGTCATATTGGCTGAACGCTTCCGCGCGCAGGTTTTCGATAATCAAAACGCCGATTGCCTGACCGCGATACTTCAACGGCACGATAATCAAGGAGCGCGCGCCTTTGTTGATGGGAACAACGCCTTCCTTGAGCGTATCCACCACGCGGCGCACGTAACCTTCCTTCAACACAGGTTCGATGGAATGTCCCGAAAGAGAAACGTTGAGGACGTTCATCTTGCCTTCGAACATGCGATAATCGCGCAGCACCCTGCCATCGCTCGAACGCAGGAACAGCGTGATCAATTCCGTGTTGAACGCGCGCGATAACAAGCCAAACATGCGGCTGGCAATTTGGTCTAAACTTTGCGCGGCAGAGACGGTCAGCACAAAATCGTTGAGCAGCGCCAGCCGCCGCAGGTGCGCGCCCATTTCAGAAAATGTGACCAACGCTTCGATGGAAGGCGAAACGCGCGCGGATAATTCGCGCAGCTGACCCATCTCGGCGCGCGAGAATTCCTTCTGCCGCCAGATTGCAACCGTGCCAATCAACCGCTGACCAATCACCAGCGGCAGGCATATCCACACCTGATTTGATTTGAGCGTTCCATGCGGAAGGTTATCCCAATTTGGCTGCCCGCGCGTAATGACCACCTCGGCAAGCGAGCGGTTTGCGCGCCGCAAAATCGGATTGGAATCAATCAACAACGAAACGCCCTTTGCGCCGCTATCGTTCCATTCGGCTTGAATATCCAGCGAGCCGCCGCGACGAATGGCAAGCCACGCGCCCTGACAGTTTACGGATTGCACAAAAGTATTGAGAATTTTTTCCACTGCAAGGGGCAGGTCAGAGGCAAGCCCCGATTGCAAATCGGGCAGCAAAGGCTGGCTCGGCATGACCGACTTGTTGGACAAAAGCGAGGCGAATAATTTCCACACGCGCTGGGCGGCAGGCGTTTGTTTATCCGCGCCCACCAAAATCACCTGCGAACCGCCCGTCACCGGAAACGCGAAGAAACGTTTGACATTGAGTTTATTCTGCGGGGGGAGCGAAGTCGAGCGCACATATCCCCCGCTCAACGATCCGCACAAACGCGCGTCAATCGTAGACTTGCCCATCAGCACGACCAATTCATTCTGCGCAGACTTATTCAAACGATAGACCGCATGAAGCAGCCACGCGCCGCCGACGCGCTCCGCAAGGACAGCCCACGCCGCCTGCGAAAGTTGCGCCGCATCCTTAAGTTGGGTTTCAATGCCGGTTTCGGTTCGCATGAATAATGGAATTATACCCTCACCTGAAAAAAGGAATGGGCTATAATTTTCGGATGTTAATTCCCATTCACGAAGAAATGACCCGCGAGGCGTTGACCCCGCATTTCAGCCCGCGCGCGCTGGACGTGATCATCGCCGCCAATAAGAATCAAGACGCGCTGCGGAATCAAATCGGTCACGATGAGATTCACTTCGACAACAACGCCATCGAAGCGGGCAACCGCTATATCAAGGAACAGCGCGGATATTTACTCGCCTCGCTGCTTTCGCCTGGCGTACTTTCCGCTTGGGTTGCCTTTGGGCGGCTGACTCACACCGCGCAGGATTTTTATTCGCACACCAATTACATCCCGCTGTGGATGGAAAAAAATCCGCGCCTGACCGCCCACGCAGTTGATCAGCTTGACCGCGATTTGATTGCCAGCCCCAAGTTACACTCCGGCAAACTGTATTTTCCATTAGACCTTTTATATTTCATCCCCCCACTGCGGAAGTTTGCGCTCGCGCTTCTGCCATCCGATTCACACGGCAGGATGAATCTCGACTCGCCCAAACAAGGCGAAAGGTTCGAATATGCCCGCGCGGCGGCAATCAAACGCACGCAATATGAATTTGATTTGCTAAAAAATATCCTCACGCCTGAAATGTTTGCAAAATTTTGCGACCTCTAATCTACCATGAAATCTCGGAGTTGAACTCCGAGATTTCATGGTAGAATTTTTTTCATGATTAACAGAAATTTGTATCTTGAAAAAATCCAAAAAGCCACAACGCGCTCTCCCATTACCGCCCTGCTCGGACCGCGACAATGCGGAAAAACAACCCTTGCGCGCGCGTTTGCCAAATCGCAAAAATCAACATTCTTCGATTTGGAATCCATGCCCGACCAACGTCGGCTGCAAAACGCCGAGATGGTTCTTGGCGCGTTGAGCGGGCTGGTTGTTTTAGACGAAATCCAAGTCATGCCGGAATTATTCGGCGTGTTGCGCGTCCTTGTTGACCGTCCCAATCAAAGCGCGCGTTTTTTGATTCTCGGCAGCGCATCGCCAGAGATTATAAAAAACGCTTCCGAGTCATTAGCAGGCAGGGTAGAGTTTATCGAGCTATCAGGTTTCGACTTATTCGAGGTCAAAATTTCGGCGTGGAAAGACCTGTGGCTGCGCGGCAGTTTTCCGCCCTCATTTCTTGCGCGTGACGACGAAGACAGCTTTATCTGGCGAGAAGGGTTTATCCGCACTTTTTTGGAACGCGACATCCCGCAATTGGGCATTAACATCCCAGCCCAAGCCATGCGTCGTTTTTGGACAATGCTGGCGCATTATCACGCGCAGGCGTGGAACGCCTCGGAGTTTGCGCGTTCTCTCGGCGTAACAGATAAAACCATTCGCTCTTATCTTGATATTTTGACCGGCACGTTTATGATTCGCCAATTACAGCCCTGGTATGAAAACATCGGCAAACGCCAGGTCAAAACGCCAAAAATATACTTCCGCGATTCCGGGCTTTTGCACAACCTTTTGGACATCCGCGACTGGCACAACCTTTTAGGGCATCCTAAAGTTGGCGCTTCATGGGAAGGGTACGCGCTCGAACAAATTCTACAAACCGTGCGTCCCCGCCAAGCGTATTTTTGGGGCGTTCACAGCGGCGGCGAATTGGATTTGATGTTTACGCAAGGCAAGCATAAATTTGGCGTTGAAATCAAATTCTCCGAAGCGCCGGTGGTTACATCTTCGATGAAAAGCGCGATAGAGATTTTGAATTTAGCCCATTTATGGGTCGTGTACCCCGGCGAGCATACCTACCCAATTGACAAAAAAATTACGGTGTTGCCATTGAAACATATTACAGAGTTGCCTGTAAAATAACCTAACCAAAAAGGTATAATGAAACTATGGAACTAAAAACTCAACTACAAGAAGCAATGAAAGATGCCATGAAAAGCGGAGATAAAGTCCGCAAGATGACCGTGAGCATGGCGCTGGCTGCCATCAAACAAGTGGAAGTGGACAAGCGTATTGCGCTCGATGACGCGGCGGTGATTGCGCTGCTCCAAAAGGAGGTCAAAAACCGGCGCGAGGCAATCGCAGACGCGCAAAAAGCCAATCGCGCGGATTTGATCGAAGCCAACGAAGCGGAAATCAAAATATTGGAAGTTTTCCTGCCCAAAGCCATGCCAGCGGAAGAATTACGCGCCATTGTGCAAGCCGCCATTGACGAAACAGGCGCAGCCGCCCCAAGCGATATGGGCAAAGTGATGAAAATCGTCATGCCCAAAATCGCAGGACGCGCGCCCAATGACATGGTCAGCGCGACAGTAAAAGAATTGCTTACAAAATAAACCAAAGTGACAGTTGCCGGAAAAGGCAACTGTCGCATCTATTGTCATGTCTGCACGAACCCCCATTTCCATGCGCATCCGAGTTTTACAAGGCAGCCTGATCCTTGCGGTCAGTTTGATTTCCTTTGCCGCATTGACCTTTCCGCTAACGCTGCGTCCCGCTACGCAAGCTGTAGAAGTGGGATATGTGGCGACCATCACCATGCGCTCGCCGCGCGATGTCGAATATGTAAGCGACATCCGCACAGAAGAAGCCCGCAAGGCAGCCGAAAGCGCCGTGCCGACAATCTACACATCCCCCGACCCTGCCATTGCGCGCCAGCAAATCGAACGCCTGCGAACCGCCATGCAGTACATAACATCAGTGCGCGACGATATCACGCTTTCGCCTGACGCAAAAAAGGGGAAACTGGTCGCGCTCAGCGATGTGCGCCTAAAACGCGAGACAATAGACTACCTGCTGGGCATCGCTCCCTCACGCTGGGACAACGCGCAGATCGAAGCCTTGCGCGTGCTGGAACTCATCATGCGCCGCGTCATATCAGAAGACAAACTGGAAGCCACACAAGCGGGCGTTTCTTCATCCGTCAGTTTGACATTCAATGAGCAACAGGTAACGCTCGTTACAGAATTGGTGACAGCGTTCATTGTCCCCAATAGTTTTTACAGCGAAGAACTCACCACCGCAGCGCGACAGGCTGCGCGAGAGGCAGTCAAGCCGGTGGTGCAGACCTATAAAGAAGGCGAAACAATCGTCCCCGCCGGCGAAATTATCACCCCGGCGGATATGGAAGCGTTAAACCAACTGGATATGATTCGCCCGGGACAACGTTGGGAAGATTCGCTTGGCGCGGTTGCCATCATCGTCCTTTCGGCTGCGCTCGTCCCGCTGTATTTTTATCGCCGTAAACGCGCCAATGTGATTAATGACCCGCGCAACATGCTTGTCATTGCGGTTACGTTTGTTGTCTTTTTAATCGGCGCGCGCTTATTCACCAACCGCACGCTCGCGCCCTACGGATACCCATTACAAACCGCAGGACTGCTGGTTACAACGCTCTTTGGTCTCGAAGCCGGTCTTGTCATCTCCATCCCGCTTGCGCTGCTTGCCTCGTATGGCTTACCCAATTCACTCGACCTTGCGCCTTATTATTTATTCTCATCGTTGATTAGTTTGCTTGTACTGGGACCTGTGCGCCGCTTTTGGGGATTCGTCCGCGCGGGCATTGCCATTGCGCTTTCGGGGCTGGTTGTGCTAATCGCATACCGCCTGCCCATTTCCGCGCCCGACTGGCTCGGCATGATTCAATTTATCGGCGTGTCATCCTTCGCGGGATTTTCAGCCGCAAGCATCACCCTGCTGCTGCAATACCTCCTCGCGCAAACACTGGGACTTACCACCCCATTTCAACTGCTCGATATTTCGCGCCCCGACTTTCCATTGCTGCAATTTTTCCTGCGCAACGCGCCGGGGACATATCAACACAGCCTACAAGTCGCCAACCTTGCCGAGCAAGCCGCTGAAAAAATCGGCGCCGACCCGCTGCTTACGCGCGTGGGCGCGCAGTTCCACGACGTTGGTAAAGCAATGAACCCAACATTTTTTATTGAGAATCAAGTACCGGGCAGCATCAACCCGCATCACGATATTCCGCCCGAAGAATCCTCCGCGACAATTGTCCGCCATGTCACGGATGGAATCACGCTCGCAAAAAAATATCGCCTGCCCCTGCGCCTGCACGATTTCATCCTCGAACATCATGGCACGCTCATCACGCGCTATCAATACAACCAAGCCATGCAAGCCGCAGGCGGCGATGTAAACAAAGTGGATATCGAAAAATTCCGTTACCCCGGACCGCGCCCGCGCTCCCGCGAAACCGCGCTGCTCATGCTGGCGGACGCAGCCGAAGCCCGCGCGCGCGCGGAACGCCCCGGCACTGACGACGAAATTCGCGCGCTTGTCCGCGCGGTAATTGACACGGTGCAAAAATTCCACCAGCTCGATGATACATTGCTCACCCTGCGCGACTTGAACCTCATCACCGAATCGTTCGTCACCACCCTGCGCGGAACATACCACTCGCGCATTCAATATCCCAACGCAAACGTCCCCGACCAGAATGCAACCGTCATCTCGACAAGAAGCAAACCTTAACAGGAAAATATGATTAACATTGACCCGCAATACTCATTTTCAGACAACGCGCTTTTGGAACGCGCCGCGCGTTTTACCCTTGACCACGAATCCGCGCCCACCGACGCGGAGTTAACCATCGTCCTCAGCGACGATACGCAGCTCCAAGAATTGAACAAACAATATCTCGGCATTGACTCCCCCACCGATGTACTCTCTTTCCCTTCCGAAGAGGTTGACCCCGAAACCGAAACGCCTTATCTTGGCGATATCATCCTCTCGATTCCACGCGCAACCCTGCAAGCCGAATCCGCCGGGCATCGCGTTGAGGATGAAGCGCAGCTGCTCGTCGTGCATGGGACGCTTCACCTGCTTGGACATGACCACGCTGAACCCGAAGAAAAAAACCGCATGTGGCAGGCGCAAGCAGAAGTGATGGTGAAACTGGGTCTTTCGCATGTGCGAGTGAGCGAGGAGTAACGAGATACGAGATACGAGTTACATGATGTCGTATTTTGTAACTTGTATCGTGTAACCTATGAGAACCTTCATCACTTCCCGCATCGTCTCTTTCGGTCACGCCTTTCGCGGATGGGGACACGTTTTGCGCACCCAAAAAAATGCGTGGATTCACAGCCTTGTCGCGACGCTTGTTTTTTTTGTATCGTTCTGGCTTGAACTTCCCGCGCGTGATTGGGCAATCATTATTCTCACGGTGGCTTTTGTCTTCACCGCAGAATTTATCAACACATCCATCGAAGCCGTCGTTGACCTTGCCACCGAGGAGCATCATCCGCTGGCAAAAATCAGCAAGGATGTCGGCGCGGCGGCGGTACTGGTCGCTGCCCTTGCCGCTGTGTTGGTGGGGCTGCTGATTCTCGGTCCGCTGTTGTGGAACAAACTTTTTCAATTAATTTCTAATCCCTAATCCCTATGACTCTTTCTTTCAAATTTGGCACGGTTGGATCGCCGATGGGAACGCCCAAAAAGCCGGGCGGATCAGCGGGCGCGATTGCGTTCAGCGCATCCATTGGATTAAACGCGCTGGAACTCGGCTGGGTGCAATCTGTGCGCGTGACAGAGGCGACTTGCGCGCTGATCAAATCTACGGGCGCGGAGAATCAAGTCGCGTTGAGCGTTCATGCGCCGTACTTCATCAACTTGAATGCGACGGACGAAGAGTGGGTCAAATCGCGCAAACGCTTGATGGACGCGGCGCATTATGGCTATCTCGCCGGCGCGACCGACATTATCTTTCACCCGGGTTCATATTTTGGCAACGACCCGAAGGATGTGTTGAAGATTGCCCTTCCGCGCTTGCAGGGCTGTGTGGATGAATTGAAAAAGAACGGCGACGATGTGACCTTGCGCCCCGAAACGATGGGCAAATCCGCGATGTTGGGATCGTTTGAAGACGCGCTGGAAATGTCCAAGATGGAGATGGTTCAGCCATGTTTGGATTTCGCCCACCTGCACGCGCGCCCCGGCGATGGGACGATGAACACGTATGATGAATGGTCGCGCTTGTTGGAGCAATATGGAAAAACGCTTGGCGCAAACGCCTTGAAGCGTTTACACATTCATCTTTCGGGAATCGAATACGGCGCAAAAGGCGAGAAGAATCACCTGCCGCTTTCCGAAGCGGATTTGGATATGAAGGCGCTCTTCAAGGCGCTGAATGATTTCGGCTGCGGTGGAAGAATTATGTGCGAAAGTCCCATTATGGAAGAGGACGCGCTCAATATGAAAAAGGCTTGGATGAAAGCCAGCGGGGAAAAAGAGAAATAGAGATTGGATAAAAAAACGTCGCACCATTTGATGCGACGTTTTTTTGTTACTCACTCACCTTACGCAGTGTCGTTCTGAGTAAAACCACGACGGGAAAAAACTCCGTTCAAAGCGAAAGAAACAAAGCCTTGCCACTGATTACACGGATTATCACGAATTGTTTAAAAAAATCCGTGCAAATCAGTGAAATTCGTGGCAAAAAAAACGCTCTTGGATTTCTTGTTTCTTAGTAGCAGAGCGAAGAACCTCTACGATTGTCTCGGAGACCCTTCGCTCCGTTCAGGGTGACATGCTTAAAGTGCGTAAGGTGAGTTACTCAAACACAAACTTTGTCGGGTTCTCGAAGAACTTTGTCCACGCTAAACACTGGCGCGGCGTAAAGATAAATAACCCGCCTTCATTCCATTGATCGGGTGTGGGTGTGTACCCTTCGCTCTCGTATTTTTTGCAGTATGCTTCCGAAAGCCGCTGCGCTAAATCGGGGTCGGGCTTGGGCGCGGGCGCGGATTCACCGTCCATGATGACCACGTCATTGCCGCTTTCGAGGTGCAGGGTGGTATTCGCGTTCGATTCCAAATTGCGCGCGTGACGAGTTTCGGGGCTGCCGTCATAATAAAATTTTCCATCCAGAAAAACTCCCCAACGCGGAACGACATGTGGCGCGCCGTTCGGTTTCACGGTGCAAAGCCAGTAATTGACAGAATCGGTTAGCCGCTTTTCGACATAGTCCCATGAAACTTCAGAGATGGGATGATCAACATATCCTTTGGGTAAAGTAGGGCGGAGGGTTCTCATTTTTCTTCCAGCGCTTTCTTCACGGCTTCGTAAACATCCACAACGCCATAGCCATAAGCGTTACTCGGCGAATCGCCGGTAAAACATCCTTGCGAAGTATTCCCTGTATATGGTTTTGCAGTATCTATGATGATCTGCTCCGTCGCGTCAATATCGCCGATGAGTTCCGGCTGCGCTGACCAAATCAACGCGACCACGCCGACAAGGTGAGGACCTGCCATCGAAGTTCCGCTGTTTGCGCCATAAGTGGATTTAGGCAGCGCGGAGAAAATCTCCACGCCCGGCGCGACGATATCCGGCTTGACGCGGTTTGAGCCATCCGCAGTGACCGGTCCGCGGCTGCTGAAATCTGCCATGTTCCCAAACTGGTCAATTGCGCCGACGGAGAACACAGAGTCATATAACGACAACGGAGATTCAACTGTCTCGCAATTTGGTCCATCATTGCCAGTCGAGACCACCACAAAAATTCCCGCATCGCGTAAATTATTTGCGGCGTATAACAACGCGTTCGGGTCGCAGCCTTCGAGCGAAGGACAGCCCCATGAGTTGTTCATGACATGCGCGGCGCGGGTTGTGTCGCCGTCTTTGAGCGGGTCGCCGCCCTGCGGGAAGGGCGCAAGCATGAATTGCATACAATCCAAATACAAAGCGGGGTTACCGAGGTTGCGATCTAAATTTACACACGCCATCCATTTTGCTTTGGGCGCAATGCCGATTCCATTCGCGCCAAGAATCGTCCCCATTGTATGCGTGCCGTGACCGTTTTCATCATTCGGCGATGTTGTGCCGTTCCATGGGTCGAACCAGTTATAGTCGCCGCCTTGATTTAATCCGCGATATTGACTGCGCAGCGCGGGATGATTCCCATCCACGCCGGAATCAGATTGCCCGACCACAATGCCTTCACCCTGCGCGCCAAATTCATCCCACACCTTGTCCGCGCCAATCATCGAGACGTTCCATAATACGCTGCCATCGTGCGCGGATTCAACTCCGGGCTGCGGAAAATCTTCGGGCGCGTATCTTAATCGCGGGCTGGGAATCACGCGGTCTACTTCGGGACGAGATTCCAAATAGAGTTTAAGGAAAATCCCACCGCGCACTTCCATCGCGTTTTCCAAATAATAAGGGGTGTATTCGATATTTGTCTTTTGGAAAAAACTTCGCAAATCCGCCTGCGTTTTATTGGCATGATCGGTCAATGTTTTATATGCTGCTGCCAAGCGTTCGTCGCGGTCTTCGATCTTCACCACCGACGAAAGTTCCGCCTGGTCTTTTAAGATGACAAAAAGCCTGTCGCTGAAATCTCCGCGATGACCAAAGAGGAAGAAGGTCGCCGCGACAAAAATCCATGTCAGGCTCGCGCCAGCCCACGCCACCGCGCGCTTTGTGCGCGGACCCGCCGCAGATTCTGCCGCCCATTTTATAACCAGCGCGACAGCGCTTGTTGCCACCCCAACGACAATGACAAAGAGCGACGCTTTCGACGCAATGCCGCCGATATCGCCAAGCACAAAGGTAAACTCTGTCGGGTCGAACAATGCCCATGACGCAAAAGTCAATAAAGCCACCGCGCTGCCAGCGGCAAATTTCGAAGGCATGACTGCGGCAACGGCAAAGGCAAATGATGGAAGCATGACCAGTAAGATCAATTGAGAACCGTCATACCCCATTGCAGAGCCAAGCAAGGCAAGCGTTCCGCCAATGCCCACGCCATCGAGCAGCGCATTTCCCGTTGCGGATTCCATCAACGCCGCGGCAAGCAAACCAAAAGCAAGGCTCGCTAAAAATACATAGGCTGAATCTTCAAACGACCCGAACGAACCGTAGACAAGGTATGGAATGATGCCGACACCGGCAATGACCAAGCCAAACGGCAGGGACGGGAAATCCCATGTGATTTTATTTTTGCGGAGATAGATGACCACGCCCGCGCCAATGAGACCGATGGCAAACTGCGCCCACGCGCCGAGCTGGTCGCTGTTTGGGTCGAGGAATTTCAACGCAAGCGCGGGAAATCCCATAAGCGCCGCGCCGAATAATCCCGCATACACCGGTTTGAATCTTTCATCTTTTGTAAACCACCACAACAAGCCAGTCAGCAGGGACATGAAAATAGATTGCGCTGCCAACCCAACCGCGCCGCTCCATGTCATCTGTTTCAAACTCAAAGACATAATCGCGCTTTGCTCGGCTGTCCACACCATGAAGTGATAAACAAACAAGCACAACGGCATTGGCAGCACAACGAACAAAAACAAAAGCGCCGCTCCTTGCGAGCGGTTTTTAAGTTCGGGCAAATTTTGGCTTTCCATTTTGACTCCTTATGAGTTCCCCAACACCAAATCACGGGTCATGTTTTGTAAACCGACATGCAATAGATTCAACGTGTTCTTCCAGTCCTCCACGCGCGCAATACTGATGGGAGAATGTGTATAACGATGCGGCACAGAGACCGAGACCACCGGCACGCCTGTCCGCGCGCGCTGCATCGCGCCCGCATTCGTGCCGCCCCCACCGGGCTGGCGGAATTGATATTGAATTTTATGCTTCTCCCCTATCTGCGCCAAAAAGCGCACCAGGCGCGGGTCATCAATCGTATCCGCGTTTTGCATATAAATTGCGGGACCAAATCCAAGCCGCGTATTGTATGTGTAATTTTCGTCGCCTTCATAATGCGGAAGGTCGCGCGCGGGCGTTGAATCTACCGCGATGGCAAGGTCAGGCGCAAAGGCATACGCCGCAACTTGCGCGCCGCGCAAACCGATCTCCTCCTGCACGCTAAACGACAAACACAACTCGATGTGACTCGGCGCGTGTTTCAGCAATTCGATGAGGGTCGCAATACCGATGCGGTCATCAATTGCTTTAGCCATGATGGAAGCGCCCACGCGCTTGAACTTCGTCGCAAAGGTTGCGCGGTCTCCAACTTTGGCTTTACCATCGGGACCTATATCAATGCGCATGGAATCAGCGTCAATGGTATGCTGCCGCTCTTCGGATGTGGTCAGGTGAATGGGTTTCGCGCCAATTACGCCGGGCGTGTGGTCTTTTCCAACGATGACTTGTTTGCCCACGAGATGGCGCTCGTCAATTCCGCCCACGATTTGAAATTCAAAGAAACCGTTATCCGCATCATTCACAATCATGAATCCGACTTCGTCCATGTGCGCGTCGAGCAGCACGCGCAAAGGCGGCTTGCCTTTGGAGGCTTTCTTTCTGACCAGCACGCTGCCGAGCGCGTCCACTTTGACCTCATCCGCGTAGGGCTTGACCTCTGCCAACACGATGCGCCGCACCTCGCCTTCATCACCAGAGACAGACATCGCGTTGCATAATTTTTCGAGCAGTTTAATTTGGGGTTGACCAATCGAGAGCATGTTGATTCCTAACTATTTTTCATCTTTGCGTGAAAATAAATTCGGTAAGATTTTTTCGAACCACTTCTTCTTGCGGACTTCATCCTGCGGGCGAAAGAACGCGAGGAGGATATTTTCCAAACGGTCAGGGTCGAGTCTGCGCAACATCCTGCCGGCATGGGCAATGGAGATTGCGCCGGTCTCTTCTGAAACAACCACAGTCACCGCGTCGCTGGCTTCAGAAGTCCCCAGCGCAGCGCGGTGTCGTAATCCCATTTGACGGTCTGGGGTTCGATTCAAAATTCCGCTTGCAGAGAGCGGCATAACGCAGGCAGCCGCCGCAACTCGCGCGCCGGCAATGATAACGCCGCCATCATGCAAGGGTGTGTTTGGGTAAAAAATTTGCAAAAGAATTTCCGGCGTAACCCGCGCACTGAGCTGCACCCCGCTGCGGATATATTCATCGAGATTATCCAAACGCTGGAGAATGATCAACGCGCCATGCTGCCGCGCCGATAATCGCGCCGCCGCGCTGACCACAGCGCGAATCGTTTGTTCGATCTCGAACTCGGCAGGTTTGGAGGAAAGTTGCCATGCTGTTCCAGCGCGTCCGAGTCGTTCCAACGTGCGCCGAATCTCCGGCGCAAAAATCACCGGGATGGAAAGAATCAGCGCGGGCAGCGAGCTTTGCGCAAGCCATGAAAACGCGGGGAGTTCCACCAAACTGGTGAGCAGCACAATTCCCACAATCAGCAAAATCATCCCGCGCAGCAACGCCATCGCCTGCGTATCGCGCAATGAATACAGCAAACCGAAAAAAATCAGCGTGACCAGCAGAATATCAAATATGCTAAGCCAGCTGATTCTTTGAAATATAAAAAGGAGGTTGTTTAGAAATTCGGTCACAGGAATTGGCAATTAGGGATTTGGGTAATACCCTAAAGGTTTCCTATGTTAATGAAAACATGATTAGGTAAGGGTTTCTTGCAAAGAAAACCTTTAGGGTGTCTTTGTTAGATGGGTCGTAAAACGCGATCCTGACGCAACTGTTTGAACAGGAGAATATCGCCAGAGGACATTGCCTCGTTTGCGGCATCCTGCCAGGCTTGCACGCCAAGCGTTTCGGGAGTTTGCTTTTCGTAGCCGAGCTGCTTCCATAGGGCATTCTGTTGGGCAAGCTCGCCTATTGGGAAGATAAGCGACGCTTCGCTTTGCAATTCGCCGGAGGCGCGTTCCACTTCTTTGATGAGAATATCGAGCGCTTTCTGCGGGTTGATGTGTTCTTCGAGGAAAATATCTGTTGTGCGCGTGACGAGGTTTTCCACCTGCCAGCCTGCCAGCCCGACCATTTTCCCATCGAGGTTCAAAAGCATATACGCCTTGTCGCCAAAGCTTGCCATAACATCATCTGCGCTCATTTTGCGCTTGCCTTTGCTCAGGCGCGTAATCGACTCCGCAATGGCAGCGGAGGATTTTGGCTTGCCGCGTTTTACGGTAAACTCGCCCGCGCCAGAACTTGCGGGCGCAGCGTCTGGTTTTGGGATGGTAATGCTGGTTTCTGTGGTTTCGCCGCCCGCGCCCGGCACAGTCTTCTTCCACGCTTCTGTCACTTGCAGCCAAAGGTCTTCAAAGGAGCCTGCGTTTGTGACTACGATGTTTGCAAGCGCAACCTTTGAGCTCTGCGCTGACTGGGCGTGAATCATCTCAAGGGCGCGGTCATGGCTAAATCCGCGCTTGCTGACCAAACGCTGCGACTGCAATTCTTCCGGCGCGTTGGCCACCCAAACGGAATCACATGCTTTTCGCAAATCGCTCTCCAACAGTTTAATGGCTTCGATGACCACCACCTTTTGAGAGGCGCGCTGTATCAACATGTCAGTTGCCTGTTTCACCAACGGGTGAACAATTGTTTCGAGCTCATTCATGGCTTCGCTGTCGCTAAAAACAAGGTTGCCCAATTTGGCGCGGTCAATTTCTCCATCTTTGTTGATTAACCACTTGCCAAATTTATCAATAACAGGCTGGTAACCGGGCGCGCCTTTGGCATAGGCGCGGTGCGTCAGCGCGTCCGCATCTATGGTGTATGCCCCAAGATGTTCCAACATACGGCGCACCACGCTTTTTCCGGTGGCGATGTTGCCGGTCAGACCAATTACGAATTTACCATGCCAGTTGCTCAAGGTTATTTCCTCTTAAATATTGAAATAAGAACATCCCTATTTTAATGTCTTTTCCAGAAATGTCCACCTTTTATTACATTTTGAAATAGGTTGACGCGCGCTCTGACAACGTGTATCATGAAAATACTTCAGGCTGGTTGGGCAATCGCGGTTCTGCGTTGACGGAATCGAGGAAAGTCCGCACTCCATAGAGTACGACGTCGGATAGCACCCGGGACGGGGAAACGCCGTAAGGCGTGAACCTGCCGGAAAAGGGCCACAGAAACAAACAGCCCCGCTCACGCGGGGTCATGGTGAAAAGGTGGTGTAAGAGACCACCGGCGTTTACAGTAATGTAAATGGCCAGGTAACCCCCGTCGGGAGCAAGGCCAAGCAGGGGCGAAATCGTCTGTGGACGATGGGAGACTGCTCGTCTCCGCACGCGCTCTCCCTCTTGTGGGATGAGCCAGCCCCGGGTAGGCTGCATCGAGCAGCGCGGCGACGCGCTGCCCAGAGAGATGATTGCCCAGGCGCTTTGCGCTGGACAGAATGCGGCTTATAGACCAGCCTGAAGATTTTTAACTGGGAGGATAAAAATGAAACAAAAGAAAAAACAGGAGAAGAATGTTTCAGAATTTCAAAGACACCTATCATCAATTTCCGCGCGCATTTTGGGTGGTCGTTGGGACACACTTCATTGACGTCATCGGGAATACCCTGCTTAATCCATTTTTTGCATTATACGTCACACAAAAATTCCATGTTGGCATGACAGAGGCGGGGCTATTACTTGGGACAAATTCACTCGCAGGCATTGTTGGAAGCACAATCGGCGGCGCGGTTTCAGACAAATTTGGCAGGCGCGGCGTGATTCTCTTCGGGTTGATTGTCAGCGCGCTGAGCGGACTCACGCTTGGCTTTGTCACTGAATATTACTTATTCTACAGCCTGTCTGTTTTCGTCGGCTTGATGGGAAGCGCGTCGCAACCCGCGCATCATGCCATGCTCGCGGATATTCTCCCGCCAGATAAACGCGCGGAAGGATTTGGAATTTCGCGCGTGGTCGCTAATTTCGCATGGATTATCGGTCCCACCATCGGCGGATTTCTCGCTTCATTCAATTACCTTTACCTTTTTTTAACCGATGCCGTCATCAGCATTGTGACCGCCATTCTGGTCTTTCGCTTGATTCCCGAAACCAAACCACAGCCCAAAGAAAAAAACAAAAACGAAACGCTTATGCAAACGATAAGCGGGTATCGCATCGTCTTCTTCGACCAACCATTTTTAGGATTCATCTTCGCTTCGATTTTGATGATTTTGGTCTACCAACAGATGTACAGTTCCCTTTCTGTTTTCCTGCGCGATGTGCATGGCATTGACCCGCAATTCTATGGGTTGGTCATGTCGAGCAGCGCGGTGACGGTGGTCTTGTTCCAATTTTCCATCAGCAAATTCATCAAACAATATCCGCCTTTTTTGATGATGATGACCGCGACCGGGTTTTATATGATTGGCTTCACCATGTATGGCTTTGTCGCCACCATGCCGCTATTCATCGCCGCCATGATCATCATCACCATCGGCGAGATGGTCGCCATGCCTACCAGCAACGTGCTGGCAGCCTCTTTTGCGCCGGAAGATATGCGCGCGCGGTATATGGCAATCTTCGGGCTGACATGGGCTGTCCCCTCGATGATCGGTCCCTGGGCGGCAGGGCTTGTAATGGATAACTACGACCCGCGTTATGTCTGGTATATCGGCGGCGCCTTGTGCGTTGTGGCAATATTCGCGTTTTACGGCTTGCACCATCGCCTCGGCGCGCGTGAGAAATTCCAACCTGCCGCTATATCCCGTTAAGAACTTAGAAGATAAATCCTTGTTTTTTGTACAAAAATTTTTTAACACGAAGTACACAAAGTCCACTAAGGAAGACCTTTAAAACCTTTGTGTACTTCGTGTTGAAGCATTTTTTGGTTTCGGCTTGTCCGAGTTAGGGAAATATAAAAACAGGTCGTGAAAAAATCACGACCTGTTTTTATAAGAATGGCGTAACAATTCTTTACTCGCTGGCTTTCTTTTCTTTTTTGACTTGAATTACTTCACGTCCATTATAAAAGCCGCATTTCGAGCAAACAGTGTGCGGAAGGCGCATGGCGCCGCAATTGGAACACGCAACGGTATTCACTGCTGTCAAGGCGTCCTGTGAACGGCGGCGGTCACGGCGTCCCTTGGAATGTTTGCGCTTGGGATGTGGGGTCATTTCTACTTTCTCCTTTATACAGAATCAGAGGGGCGCGTGCCCGCCTGAATTGGGTTTCATCAAAGCGGGCGGATTATATCGGCATGGCGCGGATGCGTCAAGGAAATTTACGGCTCACTGATCTTGACCCAATCGAATTCCAATCTCACGGGCAGCTGGTCTTCAGAGGCAACGCCTATGCCCACCCCGCCCTTGCGGAACACGTAATCATTATCAGTGTAGCGGCGCGCTTCCGTCCCGTTGATGTAGATGATAATTGTGCGGTCTCGGCAGACCAGCGAATACTCGTTGACCGCTTTGCCAGATTTGATTTTGGTAGAGCCGCCATTGGATATTCTCTGGTAGGTTTGGTTTTCGCCTTTGTAAGCGTACATGGCAAACAATCCGCTATTGGCGATGTTGACAAGGTAATGACCTTCATCGGAAATGCGGCAGACCAGCAGCACGTTATTGACATTGGTGCCGCGATTATCCACATTCACATCCACGCGGACGTTTTCATATTCCGCGCCATCGTAGAACATATACGCAATCAGCCACTTGCCCAAATCGAAGGACAAATAGCCGTCCTCTACTGTGACCGAAGCCTGACTCATATCGCCCTCTTTTGAATTGAGTTCAACCTGCTGATACCAATGGGCGGGTTCGCTGTCAAAGTTTTCGGTGAAGTATTGCTCAGCGGGTTGGACGGGCGGCTCGGTGGGAACTTCTGCCGGCGGCAACGCGGGCGGCTCTGTCGGCAATACTTCCACTGGCGGCATGGTCGCAACAGGCGGGGGCGTTTCTGCTGAAGGCGTCAAGGTCTTACATGCCAACCCTGCTATCAAAAGAATGCCAACAAATAAAAAGACATGCGTCATACTGCGTGTTTTCATGATTGCTCCTTTTTGGAATATTTTACTTAAAAATTATCGGGCGCTCCAAACAACCATATCTGTAGCCGTACACCTTGTCCCATAATCCTTGTTCGTTCCGGACAGCAAAGACAGGGCAAAGTTCCCTGCCGTCGTTTGGTCTTCCGAGAGGGTGTAAACGGTCACATCGCCATCTACTGAGACATAGGCTTTTTTATTGCTGACGGCAAGCACAAAATCGCTTTCGGCAGGATTGTCGAAACTGGTGGTACCCTTGCCGCTGGTTTTACCGACGGAATAAAGGGTTTTCCTAAACATATAAAAGAATATTCTTCTATTATCCAAAAACACGGAATAATAATCACCGCTTTCTTGAAGCCCAAAAATGACGCCGCAGCCCGATGGGTCTGGGGAAGAAGTCGCGGAAACCCAATTGAAGCGCGCCTTAAAAAGAAACTCAGCCGCTGTAGTCACATCATATTCCCACCATTGAAACCAGCCAATCTGCGCCCATTCTTCTTCGAAAGGCGCGAGTGTGGTAATTTCTCCTTCGGTAGTGGTGAGATACCCTTTCTCTTTGAAGGTTTCAAGCAGCGTATAGAACTCATCTGCCTGTTCGGTTGCAGCTAAATCGGGGACTTCGGTGGGAATATCCGTCGGCTGCGGGCGGGGAGTTTGCGTCGGCATCGGCGTAGGCGCTTCCTCTTGCACGGGTTGCTCAGTCGGCACAGGCGCGGAAGGCGTGCCAACTACCGCGTTGCAAGCAAGGACAAAAAGTACCGCAATCGAGAGGAACAAAAATTTTTGCGTCTGATTCATAGTTCACTCCTTTGATAAATCTAATTTAAGAACACCCATCGAAACCCATTGATAGTGTAACAAATTTAGATACCGAATTCAATCACAAAAGCATGACGACATAGTAAAATCATTAACATGGAAATTCAAATCGCAGTTGCAAAGGTCAATAAATACGCCGTCTCGGAAAGCGGCGACACGCTCGAAGTAATCGAGCGTCCCAACGGCGGACTCTCGGTCGTACTCGCGGACGGGCAAACTTCGGGGCGCGGCGCAAAAGCCGTTTCACAGCTGGTGGTGCGGAAGGTCATCGGGCTGCTTGCCGAAGGCGTGCGCGATGGCGCTGCCGCGCGCGCCGCATCTGACGCGCTGTTCACAGAAAAAGCGGGAAAAGTCACCTGCACGCTGAATATTGCCTCGGTAGACCTGCACAGCAAGACCATTGTGTTAACGCGCAACAACCCCGCGCCGATGTTCATCTGCCGCGCTTCCCAAATTGACATCCACAATGAAGAAAGCGCCTCGCTTGGCACATCGCGCAACATGCGCCCGGTCATCACCGAGTTGGAAATTCAAGCCGGGCTGCTGGTGATTATTTTCAGCGACGGAATCACGCACGCGGGCGAACGGCGCGGACAACCCATGAACGTGGGAGAAATACTGCGCGCGCTGATCGAAGACCAAGACCCGCAGCCGCAGCAACTTGCGGACTTCCTGCTCGCGCACGCGGTCAAATTGGACGATAACCGCCCTGCGGATGACATCAGCGTTTTGGTGTTGAAAGTTTCAGAACGCAGCGGCGATGATGTAAGAAGAATGAATGTCAGGCTGCCCATCAATGGATAAAAAACAGCGCGCGCGCACGCATCGTTGGCGGCACATTCAAGCATCCATCCGCGACACATTGATTTTGATGCGCGAGTTTCGCACGCCGCTTTTATGGTTTTCTTTTGCAGTTCTTGGCGGCGGTTTTTTATATGACTTTCTCTCGCGTTTATTTGGCGAGCCGCTCGACAGCTTCGCAGAATCAATTTACACGGTCTTGACCATCACATTTTTGCAGCCGCCCAACCGTGATTTTCCACACCACATCACATTACAACTTTTTCACTTTATCATGCCCGTCGTTGGACTGGTCATGTTTGCGCAAGGGCTGGCAGATTTTGGCAGCTTGTTCTTCAACCGCCGCTCGCGCAGTAAGGAATGGGAAATGGCAGTCGCCTCTACACTCAATAAACATATCATCCTCGTCGGGCTGGGACACCTCGGCTACCGCGTTGCCACCAAACTTCATGAAATGGGCGAACAGCTCGCGGTCATCGAATCGAACATGAACACGGATACCGTCAACGCCGCGCGCGGACTTGGCATCCCGGTCATTCAAGATGACGCGACGCGCCTCGCCGCGCTGGAAGGCGCGAACATCAAACACGCGCGCGTCATCATCCTTGCCAGCCAAAACGACGCGATGAATTTGCAAATTGCGCTCAAAGCCCGCAGCGTAAACCGGGAGATCAAAGTCGTCATCCGCATTTTCGATGAAGACTTCGCACACGCGCTTCAAGAACAATTTGGATTTATCGCGCTCAGCGCGACGGAGATGGCTTCGCCGGTGTTTGCCGCCGCCGCAACCGGCACAGACATCACCTCCCCCATTTCCATCGAAGGTCAACTGCTTGGCTTGGCGCGCATGACCATCAACCCCAATTCAACGCTGATAGATAAAACCATCGGTGAAGTTGAAGACCAATTCCACGTCACCATTGTTTTACAGCGGCATAACCACAAATCACAAATGCACCCGTCAGAAGAAAACCGCCTGCATGAAAAAGATGTGCTTGCTGTGCTTGGCGGACCTGACGAACTGCATCGCTTAATGCACGACAATGGATGACCCTTCTTCTCACCCTATTGCAAAAGAAAAAAGCCAGCCGCTCATCGGCGTTGTCGGTCCCTGCGGGTCGGGCAAGTCCACGCTCATCGCAGGATTGGAAAAACGCGGCTATCGCTGTCGTCACATTGCGCAGGAACATTCCTACGTCAAAACCATGTGGCAGCAGCTGACCAATCCCGACATCCTTATTTTTTTACACTGTTCATTTGAAAACTCCAGCGCGCGCAGGAAATTGAATTGGGTACGCGCCGACCACGAGGAGCAAATGCGCCGGCTCTCGCATGCGCTCGAACATGCAAGCCTCACCATTGACACAAACGCATTAACGCCGGAACAAGTGTTGCAGCGCGTTCTGGCATATTTACAAGACAATTCATAAATGTTTTGGAGTATAATCACGCCCGCGCCAGCCATAGGCTGGCATTTTTTTGGATGGAGTTAACTAACGAATGATTCGAAATCTAAACACCCGTATTATCCTGGTTGTGGCTGTGCTGGCATTTGCGCTCTGGATTGACTTCAGCAGCGAAATTAAAGCGATCAATCCTGTGACAAGTGAAACCTTGTACAGCAAGAATGTCAAGCCGCGCCTCGGACTTGACCTGCAAGGCGGTTTGCAAGTGCTTCTCGAAGCCGATGTCGCCGCCGACGCAAAAATTGACCCCGAAGCCATGGACACTGCCCGCAGCATCGTTCAGCAACGTACCGACGCGCTGGGCGTAAATGAAAACGTGATTCAAGTCGCGGGCGACCGCCGCATCGTGGGCGAGTTCCCCGGCTTGGAAGACACCGACGCCGTGCTGGATACAATTCAACAAACCGGCTTGCTCGAATTTGTAGACACCGGCGATTACAGCCCGCTTGAAGGCACGATGTTATACACGGACTATAGCCCCACCAGCGACGCAGCCTCAACCCCCGAAGGCGCCGATGGCACAACCCCGGAAACGACTGTCTATCACACCATCATGACCGGCGGGGACTTGAAAGCTGTTTCCGTATCCTCTGATAATTTATCGGGATACGCCATCAATTTCGAGTTGACCTCCAAAGGCTCTGACGTCTTTGGCGATCACACCTCCGCGAATGTTGGAAAATTCCTGACCATCGTTTTGGACAAGCGCGTCATTTCCGCGCCCGTCATCAACGACGCGATTACCGGCGGTCAAGGCACCATCAGCGGAAGTTTCACGTATGAAAGCGCAAACGCGTTTGCAATTCAATTGCGCTACGGCTCGCTGCCCATTCCGCTCAAACTGGTCGAGACGCGCATCATCGGTCCGACGCTCGGTGAAGATTCGCTCCGCAAGAGCATCGTCGCCGGGTTGATTGGCATGGTCATCGTCGCGCTGTTCATGACTATCTACTATCGTATGCCGGGCATCGTGGCTGTGCTTTCGATTTTGATTTACGCCGCCATTGCCTTTGCCGTTTTCAAATGGTTCCACTTCACGCTGACCTTGCCCGGCGTAGCGGGCTTCCTGCTCAGCACCGGCGCGGCTTTGGATGCGAACATCCTCATCTTTGAGCGCTTGAAGGAAGAACTGCGCAACGGGAAAAACCTTACGCAGGCAGTGGATCAGGGTTGGACGCGCGCGTGGTCTTCCATCCGCGATTCGAACCTTTCCGCGATCATCACCTCCATAATTCTTTTCTGGTTTGGCTCGACGTTTGGCGCAACCATCGTAAAAGGCTTTTCATTAACACTGGCGTTGGGCGTGGTGATTTCACTCTTCACTGCAATTTATGTCACGCGCACCCTGCTCGCGCTTTTCCTGCAAGTCTTCAAGCCGACCAATTACGAGCGCTGGTTTGGAATCTAATACCCCAGACCTTTTTAAGGTCTTGAAGGATGAACTATGATTAATATTCTCAACAAAAGATATTTTTACTTTGCGTTCTCGCTGCTCGTCATCATTCCGGGCTTGATTTTGCTCGGCGTGGGCGGGCTGCCGCTTTCGATTGACTTCACCGGCGGAAGCCTTTTTGAAATCAAGTTCGAAGCGGGCAAAGCCATGGGAACCGCAGACATCATCAAATTATATGAAGCGAACGGGATTGACGACGCGCAAGTGACAAACACCGAAAACGGCTCGCTCATCATTCGCTCATCGTTTTTGACCAACGAGCTGCGCGACGCCATTCTGAAT
Source organism: Anaerolinea thermophila (assembly GCA_022729775.1). Taxonomy (GTDB): domain Bacteria; phylum Chloroflexota; class Anaerolineae; order Anaerolineales; family Villigracilaceae; genus Villigracilis. The sequence goes on from DZBA01000006.1 coordinate 23,198, forward strand.
TCGATGAAAGAATCCAGCGGCTCGGAAATTACCATCATCCAATTCGACAGCGTGGGACCGAGCATCGGCAAACAGGTCGCTTCCCGCGCGGCGTTGGCTGTGGGCGTGGCGGCATTGGCAGTGGTGATTTACATTACCGCCGCATTCCGCAAAGTGCCAAACGCCTTCCGCTATGGACTGTGCGCGGTGATCGCCATGGCTCATGATGTGGCGGTGGTATTCAGCATCGCGGGCATCGGCGCCATGTTCTTCGATTGGCAGATTGACGCGCTCTTCCTCACCGCCCTGCTGACCGTCATCGGCTTCTCGGTGCAGGATAAAGTGGTGGTCTTCGACCGCATCCGCGAAAATTCCAGCCTGCTGCGAAAATTAGATTACGAAAAACTCGTCAATCACTCGATTGTGCAAACGCTCCAACGCTCCATCAACACGCAGTTGATGACCGTTGAGTTCTTGCTGCTGGCGCTGGCTTTGTTCGGCGGCATCACCTTGCAGGAATTCGCCATCATCCTGCTGGTTGGTTTGTTCAGCGGAACATACTCCTCCATCTTCATTGCCGCGCCCATCCTCGTCGTGTGGGAAAGCGGAGAACTGCGCAATTTATTCAAGCGCAAGGAAAGCGCGCAAACCGCGTAATACAAACAACGCGAAAGAGCCTAAAGGTGAAAAGCCTTTAGGCTCTTTTTTATTTTGATACAATCATCCCATGCTTTCAAAACTCCAAACTCTCTACCATAAATATCCGCGCCAATATTGGTTGATGATCACAGGCATTGTCATCAGCACGGCAGGCGGAAGTATGATCTGGCCCTTCCTGCTGATTTACGCAAGCAATAAACTCGACATGCCGCTCAGCACAGTGGCGACATTGATTTCCATCAACGCGGGCGTGGGACTCTTTGCCTCGTTTTTGGCTGGCTCGCTCGCGGACAAAATTGGGCGCAAGGCGGTGATGGTCTTCAGCCTCGCCATGAACGGCATTGGATATTTCTTCCTCATGCGCGCGGAGACGTATCCGCAGTTCGTCGCGCTGATGATTTTGATTGGCTTATCCAACCCGCTGTATCAGGTTGGTGCGGATGCCATGCTCGCGGATATGATCCCATCTGAAAAGCGCACCGACGCGTACGCCATCAACCGCATCGCGCTCAATGCCTCTTTTGCGCTGGGTCCTGCCATCGGCGGATTTCTCGCGTCGCGCTCTTACGACTTCGCGTTTTACGGCGCGGCGACAGGCTTCATCACCTACAGCGCGTTGATGTTTTTCTTCGCGCGCGAAACGCTGGATAAAAATTCGGGCGTGGAAACAATTCGCGCGGCAGATGAAATTCAAGTTCAAGAGGGATACGCGCGCGTCTTCCGCGATAAAAGATATATCGCCTTTGTGCTGCTCAATTCGCTCGGACTGATTGCGCCGACGATGGTTTGGATTTTGCTGCCCGTGTACGCCAAAACAAACTTCGGAATTCCCGAATCATTATATGGATGGATTCCCACCACCAACGCGGTGATGTGCGTGTTTGTGCAAATCTTCGTCACGAACATCACGCGCAAACATAAAACCCTGCCCGTGACCGCCGCCGCGATGGGCATTTATGCAATCAGCGTGGGCAGCGTGGCGTTGATGAGCAGCTTTTGGGGATTTTGGTTCAGCATGGTGATTTTGACCTTTGGCGAGCTCGCCCTTGTCCCCACTGCGACCAAATACGTCGCGGATATTGCGCCCGCAGATTTGCGCGGCAGGTACATGTCCATTCACTGGCTTGGTTGGGGACTCGCGCGCACGCTCTCCCCGCTCATCGGCGGATTCTTGAACGACAACATCGCGCCGCGCGCCATTTGGGTGGGTGGTCTTCTCATCGGCTTGACCAGCACGCTGGGACTGATCCTGCTCCATTATTTGACTCAACCCCGCGTAGATTTACAAAAGACCTGACACCTAACCCGGACAAGCCGGAGCCAAAAAGGCTTTAACACAAAGGTCACAAAGATCACTAAGGAAGACCTTAAGAAACTTTGTGTACTTCGTGCCCTTCGTGTTAAAAAATTCTTGCACAGAAAACAAGGACTTAATTTCTAAGTTCCTAATTTGGGACACGGACAGCACGGATTACGCGGATTCACACGGATTTTTCCGTGTTGTCCGTGAAATTCCGTGTACGAAAACTTTCGTTTTGAGTGAGATGTTTTCAGGTCTGCATCTTCACACCTGTCTTAACCGTGATTTGCCTGATTTGCTCGATGACCATGATTTACACAACCTCATCATGGCAATCCTGTAATCCTTAAAATCATGGTTAAGGTTTTTCCGTAAAAGACCTGACAGGTTTCATTGTGGCTGCTGTTAATCGGACTTTTGAGAATAAAACGAGCTGCGTTTGATTCGAGTTCTGTGGAAACCTGTCAGGTCTGCTCAACGACGCGGCGGTGATGGCTTCATAGAATTCAAACGCCGCCTTTTGCGT
>DZBA01000181.1 GCA_022729775.1 Anaerolinea thermophila
AGTTAATGATACAATTTTTCTAAAGGAGATACATTATGGTCAGCCCCGAATTACTCGAAATTTTACGTTGCCCGAATTGCGTGCGTGAAAAAGAAGGAAAACTTGTTTTGCATAAAGATACATGGCTCATTTGCCAGGACTGCGCGCGCAAATATCCCATCGTGGACGACATCCCCGTCATGTTAATTGACGAAGGCGATAAATGGGTCAACACCGCGCAAGACGCTTTGCCCGTTCCCCCACCTGCCAAATAAACATGCAAGACCCGTTTGCAGAACTTACCAGCGGGGATGACAAACGCGCGGAAGAATCCATCCCCGCGATTCTCGCGCTAGGCGAAGCCGCCCTCCCCACCCTGCTGGAACTCACGCGCTCGAACGACCCCGACTCCCGTTGGTGGGCAGTGCGCGCGCTTGCCGCATCTCCCCACGCGCAGACCTCTGACCTGCTTCCCCTGCTCGATGACCCGGCATCCGAAGTCCGCGCGGCAGCCGCGCTTGCCCTATACAGTTTTCCGCATGAGAGCGCAATCGCGGCGCTGGTCAAATCCCTGTTCGATGAAGACACAATCGTTTCGGGGCTGGCGGTCAATGCGCTTGCAAAAATCGGCAAACCGGCAACAACTTCCCTGCTCGATGTGATGGAGAAAGCCCCGCTTCACGTCCGCATTCTTGCGGTACGCGCGCTGGGCGAAATCTGCGACCATCGCGCCATTCCCGCGCTGATGAAATCGCTGACCGAAGAATCGGCTGTGCTACATTATTGGGCGGAAATTGGTTTACAACGACTTGGGCTGGATATGGTATATATTAAGCCCTGAGGTATGAATGAATAGATTTGAATTTTTGAAAAAAATAAAACTCCCTAAATTGCGCCGCCCCTCCATTGGGGGCATCATTTTTTGGGGCATCACGCTTGCTTTGGGCATTGGCGCATACATCTTAACGCGCAATGTCATCTCCTGTTTTACGATGGCAAATTTACCGGGCATGGCGCTGCCTTCCTGCTCCACCGGCGTAAGCGCGCTGCCGGGCTTTTTGGTTGAAGAGGGAGAAACCACTGCTGTGCTGCCGGATGCTCCCCCCACGCCGGTCATCATCCCCGAAGCGGAACTTCCCCCCGCGTGGGATGGAGCAAGCCGCATCAACATCCTCTTCTTCGGATTGGATTACCGCGACTGGCAAGCCAACGAGGGTCCGCCGCGCTCTGACACGATGATTCTCTTCACGGTTGACCCCACAACAAAACAAGCGGGCATGTTATCCATCCCCCGTGACCTGTGGGTCAATATCCCCAGCTTTGGATACAGCCGCATCAACACCGCGTACCCAAGCGGTGAAGGCGCGCAGCTGCCCGGCGGCGGCGCGGGGCTTGCCATGAAAACCGTCGAAAACCTTCTGGGCGTGCCGGTACATTATTACGTGCAAGTGGACTTCAACACCTTTGTCGAATTCATTGACTACATCGGCGGCGTGGATGTATGGGTGGAAGAGAGTTTACTCCTCGACCCGGTTGGCTCCGGCACCGACAAGTTCCGCGTCAATTGCTGCGGATTCCGTCACATGAACGGATGGCGCACACTGGCATACGCGCGCACACGTAAGACCGAGGGCGGCGACATAGACCGCGCCAAGCGTCAGCAATATGTCATTTACGCAATCAAAGAAAAAGTGTTTGACCCGGCGATGTTTACGACATTAATCAAAGACGCGCCCGCGATTTACGCGCAGTTCCAATCTGGTATTCATACCAATATGGCATTCGAGGACGCGCTCAAATTGGCAGTATTGGGCAAGGATATTTCGCTCGCAGGCGCAAAAATGCGCGTGATTGATACAAGCATGGTCACGCTCGATAACGTTGTGCTGAACGGTCAAAATGCCAACATCATGAAACCGATTACAGATAAAATCCGCGTGCTGCGCGACGAAATCTTCACGTCCACCGGACCGCTCAGCCCGCTCGCCGTCCCACTCACCAACACGGATATAAACGTTGTCGTCCAAGCCATGCGCGCCGAAGAAGCCCGCGTGCGCATTGTAGACGGCACCTTCACCCCCGGACTCGACCAGCGCGCAGGCGCGCTCTTCCAGTCGCAGGGAATGAACGTTACTGAAGTTGGTCCCGCGTCGCAGGTTTACAACACAACAAGCATCGTTATCTATGGTCCCAAACTTTATACAATGAGATATTTGCAAAATACATTTGGTATTTCATCTCGTCAAATTACAATCACCCCCGACCCTTCTTCAACTGTTGATATCGAGATACGGCTCGGCTCTGACCTTGCCGGGTACATCCCATAAAATGTAGAACGGGCTTAAGCCCGTTCTACATGAATAGAAACCAAAGTCACATCGTCGTCTTGTTTTGACCCTTCTTGATAATTCATCAAAGCGTCGAATAAACAATCACAAACTTGCTGCGCGTTGCTGTTTATCAGCCCGCGCAGTTTGTCTTTAATCCGCTCCAAGCCGAACGCCTCACCCTGGGGATCGCGGCAATCGGTCATGCCGTCGGTGAAGAGCAGCAAGGTCGAGCCGGGCGGCAATGTAACCACGCGCTCATCCAGCGCGATGTCTTCCCACAACCCCAGCGCCATACCGGAACTATGCGGCAGGCGGTCTACTGTTCCATCCGCGTATAAAACCAGCGGGGGTTCATGACCGGCGCGGGCATAACGAAACGAGCGGTTCGTTAAATCCAACACGCCATACAGCACCGTCACAAATTGCGTGGATTTTTGCAAGCGCGTAATGTGACCGTTGACCGCGCGCATCACATCACCGGACGATATGCTCGCGTCGGCTTCTGCCATGATGAGCGCGTGCGCGCGCGCCATAAAAATTGCGGAAGGAATGCCTTTGTCGGCGACATCGCCAATGACCACGCCAACTTGATTTTCTGCCAGCATGAAGATGTCATAAAAATCGCCGCCAACCTGCCGCGCAGGGAGAATGCGCGCGCCAAAGTCAAAGCCTTGCGGCTGCGGCAACTCATCCGGCAGGATGCTCAATTGAATGTCGGCAGCCACTTGCAGTTCGCGCTCCAGGCGTTCTTTTTCGATCAGTTGCGCCTGCGCCGCTTTGAGTTCGTCGTAAGCCGTTTGCAATTGGCGATTCTTTTCATTCAAGTCGTGAAAAGACTGCGTGTTCGAGGCGTCCAACCGCTGGCTTAAGACGCGCACCATCGAGCTCGAGAGTTCGGGATGTTTTTTGGTCAGGTCGAGAAATTGCGCGCGGCTCATCGAAAGCAGGGACGCGGATCCGCGCGCGCGCGCAGTCGCGGTACGATGTCCGCCGGGCAGGATGAGACTCATCTCGCCGAGGTATTCCCCTTCGCGCAAAATATTCAAGAGCAGTTCTTCGGCTTGCCCCTCACCCATCAACACTTCCAAAATTCCGCTTGTGACAATATAAAAATGTTCGCCCAGTTCACCTTCACGAAAGAGGATTTCTTGCGGGCTGAGTTTTTTTACTTCCAATTGAAGCAGGATGGCATCGAGGTCGGTTTGCGAAAGCCCGGAAAAAAGCGCAACATTGGAAAGGGGATTTTCTGTCATTTCTTACCTGCGTGTTTCAAGTCCATCACTTCCTTGCCTGCCAATTTCTCTTGAATGCGCTGTGTGACCAGTTCCAAATGCTGCGGCTGGTTGACATAGTCGAGGTCGTCGGTTTGGATGGTGAGAACAGGGCAAAGGTCAAAGACGCTGAGCCATTCATCATAGAAGGAATCGAGCAGCGCGAGATATTCGGCAGAGATGCCGGTTTCGATATTACGCGCGCGCCTGCGGATGCGGTCCATCAAGACTGTCACCGGCGCTTTGAGGTAAATCAAAAGGTCGGGGCGCGGTAATCCGTTCACGACCACGTCGAATAATTGGCGATAAGCGTGATAATCGCGCTCGTTCAAATTATCCATGTGATGCAGGGCGCGCGCAAAGATGTGCGCGTCTTCGTAGATGCTGCGATCCAAAATCGCGGAACGGGAATCACGCGCGGCTTTGAGGTATTGGTCGGCGCGATGTCCGAGGAAGAAGACTTGCAGGTGAAACGACCACGCGCGCATATCCGCGTAAAAATCGGGCAGGTAGGGATTATCCGCGACGGATTCGTATCCCGTCCACCAGCCGAAGCGCGCGCCGATTCTTTCGGTCAAGGTTGTTTTGCCCGCGCCGATATTTCCAGCCACCAGAATCAAATGCTTTGCCATAATGTTTTTATTTTATCATGCTGACAACCTTTGCGCGCGCAATGAAATGAAATATAAAACGCGGTTGATTGTTGTATACTTAACGCCATGAAAACAAAAATCTTCTCCATCTTGATTGTCCTGCTTCTGGTTGTCCTGCTCTTTTCATTTGGATTAAATCAGGAACAAGCGGAGGAAGTGGATGTGGACGCGATCCGCACTGAAGCGGTGTCCACTTTCGCTTCGTCCCTGACCGAGACTATGGTTGCAGTCCCAACAAATACTTCGACCCCAACCATCGAACCGACTTTCACGTTGACTCCCACGCTCGAAGGCGCCGCCTCGCCAACACCGACGAAAAACCGCTGTTATAACCTGCTTTACTTGAAAGATTTGACCATCCCCGATGGAACTGTGATGAAAGCGAATGAAGTTTTCACAAAAACGTGGCTTGTACAAAATAACGGCGACTGCGCCTGGGCGCCCGGTTTCACATTCAACAATGTCGGCGGCGACCCGATGCGCGCTGCTACCATCGTGCTGGATAAGCCGATTCCGGTCGGGTTGAAATATGAAATCGAAGTTGAGATGGTCGTCCCGGCTGGTGTGTATGGGTTGATCCAAAGTTCGTGGATGATGTCGTACGAGCCAGGCATGTATTTTGGCGATACGCTCTCCGTCAGCATCATGGTCGAAGACCCAAAAGGCACTCCCACAGTAACCGCCACCCCTCAATAAAATATATTCCAGCGCGTATTTGATATTTGGACGCCAAAGAGAAAAAATCATGCTGCCCAACCCCGGTCTAAGTGGTTGGGCAGTTTTTACTTAACCTCGAAATGCCATCAACTTCCCATTCCAAAGGCGCAAAATTTGTATTGGTCAAGTAACTGTTGAACAAAAACCTTTTACCACGAAGACACGGAGACACCGAGTTTTTCCTTTGGTTTTCTCCGCGACCCCGTGTCTTATATGAAAAAAGGCAACTCGCGTCAAACCCCAAGAGCAAACCACAGAGGCACGGAGACACGGAGTTTAAAAGCCTCTGTGCCTCGGTGTCTCCGTGGTTCAATCTTGAGTAAAAGTTTACTGCGTTTGTTTTTCATCCTTCGGGGTGAAACCCTTTCATGAATACTCCGTGGTTCAAAAAAGTGTGCAGCCTATTCCTGACCATTACACAAAGGCGCAAAATTTGTATTAAATTTGCAAGGATTCCACTTCCAATATTCGCTGATAATAAAATGGGAAATCAACCCAAAACCGCAAAACCAACACACTATTACTTAACATTCATAAGACGAGGATCGAATGGCACAAAACTGGGATGGGCATTCAAACATGGAATATATTGAGATACATGACCTCAAGCATTGCCAGGCAAGGCAATTGAGCGATGAAGGCTATGAATTGGTGGAATGTCTCGCTGAAGGCAATTCTCTATGCACACATGCTATCACATTTGGGTATCGCTGCCTCTGCCGCCACCCGCAGCGGCAGGAAATTGTAGAAAAGACCGAAACCAGCGGATAACCCATATCATTTTTCAGGCTCGCCGGGCTTTTCCGTGATACCCGGCTGGACACTTGATCACGACAACTCCCTTTTCATCTTGTTTGAAGTGTCCCCATTCTATTCCAAATGCGCGATAAAAAAATCCACAATCATTTGTGTAATTTCTTCGCGCGTCGGCTCGATTTCCTCTCCATCTAACCCTGCCAAGCCGTGTCCCGCATGGTTGATAATGACAAACTCGGCAGGGACATGCGAAGCAGTTAACGCGTCGTAAAAAATTTGCGACTGCTCGAGCGGGACGGTTTTATCGCGCTTGCCATGCAGAATCAAAAACGGCGGATCGTCTGCCGAAACGTGAGTCAGCGGGCTTGCGAGTTTCAACTGCTCGTTTGAAAAAACATTTTCCAAGATTCTTGGGGGATGGCTTTCAAGGTCTGTTGGACCATATAAATCCACAACAGCCTGCACGCGGCTGGATTGTTCGAGATATTCGCCGGCGTCGAATCCCGCGCTCGAGTCCGATACGCCAAGCAGCGACACAAGATGTCCGCCCGCGCTTTCGCCAAATGCGCCGATGTGCCGCGCGTCAATGTGATATTCATCGGCGCGCGCGCGAATGGAACGCGCCGCGCATTTGACGTCCTCTATCATGGCGGGGAAGCGATGCTCCGGCGCAAGGCGATAATTAATGGAGAAGATCGTAAACCCCGCGCGCGCCAGCGCGTATATCTCGATGCGATTCATATTCGATTTTTCGCCGCTAACCCATGCTCCGCCGTGGACATGCAAAATCGCGGGCGCATTATTCGTTCCCGCGGAGCGATACATATCCATCGTGAGCGGAATATCATCCGCTACGCAGTAGACAATATCCGTTTGTACAGAAACCTCTTTTGCGGCAGGAGCGCCGCATGAAAGAGAAAAAATAACGAGGGAGGAAAAAAGCGCGAGCATTTTTATTTTCATCGCAAAAAGTATACAAGAAAACTGGCGGATGTGGATGCGCATCCGCCAGATATTCAAGACTTGTCGTAATGCTGCGCGTGTACACGGATTGACACATATTGGGATAAAAAATCCGATTTAATATCCCCATGATAGCAGAAAGATGTTCGGAAAGTGTTCGGGTCTTGCTCGTTGATATTTTTCCTGTATACTTGACCTTAACCAGCGGGGAATTACCCTGCGATTTTAGTAAATTGCAATCAAAAAAACCTTGAAAAATAGAACATTTGTTGTACAATGTTATTCATCTATCCAC
>DZBA01000182.1 GCA_022729775.1 Anaerolinea thermophila
CGTCGCATCCGTGTCCAAATGGTTTTTAATCACGGCAATTCCCAATGAGCCAATAAGGTAATCCATGCCTGTCCTTGCCCTTGTGTTACTGTTTATGTCCGCATCCATGCACGCCCTGTGGAATTTTTTACTCAAAAGCGCCGAAGAAAAATATATAGCCATGGGATGGCAGGTGATTTTCAGCGGTATTTTTGCGATAGTCGTTGTGTTGGCTGTTGGCTTGCCCCCGCGTGAATTGCGCGGCGTTGCATTTGTCAGCATGTTGCTCGAAGCGATTTATTTCATCCTGTTGTGTATTGCATACAGCGACCATGACTTCTCGCTTGTGTATCCCATCGCGCGCGGGGCGGCTCCTGCGCTGCTGGTGCTTTGGTCTGCGATCTTCTTGCGCGAGCAGTTGACCGTTGGCGGGTACGTCGGTCTGGCGATGATCACCGGCGGCATTATCACCATCGGCGCGACGACCCTGCTCCAAAACCATGAAGAGAAGCCGCATCTTAAAGGCATCCTCATTGCGCTTGCTGTCGCGTTTATGATTTCAGTCTACACCTTTGTGGATGGCTTGGCGGTCAGGCAGGGACCCGCGCTGCAATATGGCGTATCCATGTTTGTCATGATTCCCTTTGTCACCACGCCATACGTCACCCAAAAATATGGCTGGAGTCATTTTGCGGGGATGTGGCGGCAGAAGCGCGGATATATTCTAGCCGGCGGCGCGCTGGGACTTGTTGCCTACCTGCTGGCTTTGTTTGCCTATTCGTTCGCGCCGTTGAGTTATTCCGGCGCGATACGCGAAGTGAGCGCGGTCATTGGCGCGTTCTTGGGCTGGAAGTTTTTGAACGAACAGCTGGGCGGAATCCGCGTGGTGGGCGCGGCAATTGTCTTTGCCGGCGTGCTGGTAATTGCGATATTTGGATAGCAAAAAATAACAAGGCATCTATGACCCGTATCTCCCGCCGTGATTTTCTCAAACTTACCCGTGATGGATTTCTCTACTTGAGCGGATTCCTCTCGCTGGCTGGCTTGCTGCGATTTTTGAGTTACGAATCGAACCCCGCGCCGCAGACCGAATTCGAGGTTGGGGCAGCGGATGACTTCCCGCCTGGCTCGCAGACTCTTCTTCCGAAAATTCCCGCGCTGCTGATTCGCTCCGCGCAGGGGTTTGCCGCGCTGAGTCTGACCTGCACGCATCTCGGCTGCGCGCTTGAATCCAGCGCGGAGGGCTTCGCGTGTCCCTGTCACAATTCGTCATTCGACGCGGATGGAAAGGTCACGCATGGACCGGCTTCGCTGCCGTTGAAAAAACTGCGCGTGGAAGTCGTAGAAAATTCTGTTTGGGTTTTTGTGGATTAATGAAACGCCCGCGTTACTTGCTGATGTCGTTTATGTAATCTATGGACGGTGAACACGCGCCCGTCATGTATGGGGAAACATTGTCCCATGTCAGGTCAAGGTCTTGCCCGTAACTAAACGCCTGAAAATTGGAAATGGCATTTGCGAGGCATCCGCCGCCTACGTTGTAATTTGCCAGCGTGAACTTCCACAACTCTTCATAAGTGGCAAAGTCGCCGGGGTGTTGTTTCAAGTCCGGGTCGCCCATCACTTTGGGGACGCTGGACTCATCCGCCGCGTAGTTGAGTACCACCTGACCGGCTTGATTGCAGTTGGCGATCAGCGTGTGCGCGAAGACGATAATCGAAAAATCCGCGCGCGCCAAATCCAAACCGAGCGGGCAATCTTCGCAGGTGGCGTTGACGCTTCTGACCAAACCCTGTCGCAGCGCAATCTGGTCTATCTCGCTCAGGTTCATATATTTTTTCTTGCATTTCTTTTCCGACAAAACCATCGGGCAGAATTGTTCGTAAAAGGATGAATTCCAAAATAGGGTGGTGTCCGCGCCGTTTTCGGTCAGCTGTCCCAGCCCAACATCGCTGACTGTGACCGGGGAAGAGCCGGGCCAAAACTGACTTTCGCGCGCGAAAAGGTTTTTAAGCAAGTAAGCGGGAACGCCGGTTTCTTTGCCGGTTTTCAGTATCAAGTCGTCGAATTGGTTTTGCCAATCTGTGACTGCCGCGCGCGCCGACTCCAATCCGCATTGATTCGCGGCGCCGCCCGGCGAAATTCCGCCATCGGGACATCCATCCGCGTCTGTCACGCCCTGCTTAATTAAATTGGCTGCCAGATAGGTGTACGGAATATCGCTGGATAATTCCTTGCTTTGCTTGGGCGTGGTCAGCCATTCGGCGGGACCGCCCACAGGTGGGAAGATGCCCCACGCATCCGCGCAGGTGGCGACGGGCTGCCCGTACCACTGTGAAGAAAGCACGTCTACATAATAATATAATTGGTCGGGGTCGCCTTCATCCGCTTTTTTTACGCGCACTTGCGCGCTGTGAATAAAACTGCTGTCGCCATAGGAGGAATACGCCCAAAATTCAACCGCCGCGCCTTCTTCATCGGTTTCGGCAACGTGGAATTTGCAAACGCTTCCCGCGCAGGAGAAAGGCTCGCCGCTATACGTCCCCTCGATGCGGGTAATTGCTTCGCCCGGAATGGGTTCTTGTCCGGTGATGACCAGCGTGGGCGAATCTTCGCAAATGTTCGTGGAGGAACTCGGCACGGCATGGCAATCTTCGAGCGAGAGCCATGCGGTGGCAGGGTCAAGTTGTTTGCCCACTTCCCGCTCTTTTGTCGTTTTGTTTGCTAAATGCAGGTAATATCCCTCGCAGGTGCGTTTGTTTTTTGCAGTACAAGGTTCCTGCTGCATCCATTCCGTGTAGACTTCCAAGTCGCAAGATTCGGCGACTTCATCCGTGTTGGGTGTGCCTTCGCTTGTAATTTCAATTTTGCACGCGATGGCTTTTTTCCCCTCCCAGCATTTTGCCTTGTCGCTCAGCGTGGAATCGCTGCACGCGATTCTTTCGATGGCATCACTCGGTATCATTTCGTCGCAGTCGCGGTAGACCTCTGCAGGGTAGGGTTCTCCCTTGTGGTAGGTGACAATTTCGCAGGTGGTCTTGCGCCCTGACCATGCCCGCATGTACCATGTAAAAACGGGGTATTCTTCTTTGACCACAGCGTACCGGTCAGGTCCGGGCGGCGGGTTTGTATCGGCAGCCGGTGACGGGACGCGCGTAAAGGCAGCCCCCGAAAAGATAATCAGTATTGCGAGTAATCCAAAAGTTAATCGGCGCGCCATGCGAATCGAAAGTCCGCGTATATTATACGCGGACTCTTTTGTTTCAAACGCGCGGATTGCAAAATCGTTTGCGCGCAAAACATGTCTGGGATGGATTCGAACGCTTCGCGTCCTGACTTTCGAGGCAAAATCGGGAGATTTTGCAGTCCCATGTGACAACCTTTGCGCGCCTTATTTTTTGTCCGAGTCCAGTTCCGCGAGCGTTTCCAAATCGCGCTTGAGGTTGCGGGCGCGGATGTACATGCTGGCGATGTAAATTCCCATGGTGATAAATGTCAGGGCAAAACCGAGGTTCATGTAATATGAAGTGTTTGGGGTCATCGAGATTTCCTTTTATAGCGAGACTTTTAATTTCAACTGTTCGACCTTTTCTTCCAAACTGCTGAGTCTTATACGATGCCAGAGCATATCCACGAAGATGACGGTGAATGCAAAAAGCGCGAAGAAGAAGGCGACCTTCATGTCGCCGGTCATGCTGAACCCGCCCTGCGCTTCGGCGGATTCTGTGCCGACGACCACCGGGTGAATGGTGCGGAACATGCGAATCACCATGAAGGTAATCGGCGCGCTGATTCCGCCCAGCAGGGTGTAGACCGCGCCAAAGCGCGCGCGTTTTTCCGGGTCTTCGATTCCCTGTCGCAGCATGAAATAAGCGATGTAGATTAACTCGGTGACGGCGGCGGTGGTCAGGCGCGGGTCCCATGTCCACCATGTATTCCACGCGGGACGCGCCCAGATGGAACCGAGCGCGATGGTGATGAAGAAGAACACGGTGCTGACTTCCACCGCGGCGACTTCAAACTTATCCCACATCATGTTTTTTGTGGCGAGATAGGCAATGCCCGCAATCGCCGCGATGACGAAACCGAGCAAGCCAACCCATGCCGTGCCGATGTGGAAGTAAAACACGCGCTGCACTTGTCCCATCACGGCTTCGGTGGGGGCGTAGAAAAGCGCAAGGTAGGTGGATATTGCCAGGACAATAATGGAGGCAATATCGAGAACTTTTAACATCATAGGTCGGGGCTGCATAAGACTCCTTTGGAACGATTGATTTGTAATTGCATATAATACCCACGGTTGAAAATTGCGCTTTCCGCTCTCTAAAAAAACGCAATTTTCAACCGAGTGCGGTATAAAAACAGCGCAGTCATGCAAAGACACAACCACGCTGATTCATTATACTGTGACTGTCGCGCGCGAGAATTAAAAAATCTTTAGGAAAAAGTTTCCATGATGCGGCGTTCGCGCGCTGCCCAGGTGAACTGCTCCACATCCCGCCGCGCTTGATTCCCCAATGCCAGCCTGCGCGATTCGTCCGCAAGCAGGTTTTCGATTTCTGCTTTCCACTTTTCCATATTCGATGGTTCGCATAAGACGGCGTTTTCTTCATTCAAAATTTCCCGAATGGAATCCAAGTCCGCGGAGATGATTGCGCGTCCCGCCGCCATGTACTCGAACATCTTCATCGGGTTGATGACTTCGGCGATGTCTTGTCCGCTCGAGGCGGAGATGGATTTGCCGTAGGGCATGAGCAAAATATCCGAAGCGGCTTGGTACAGCGGAATGGCTTCGTGTTGAAGGAAGCCCGTCATGGTCACGTTGGACATCTTCGACTCGGATAATTTTCCGCGCCAAAATTCCACCAGTTCGGGCGTTCCGCCCACCCAGAGGAAATTCACGGCGGGCAGCTGCTTCGCCAGCTCGAACAATAATTCCGCGCCGCGCCCGGGGTAAATATGTCCCGTGAAACCGACTGTGAGGTTTTCTTTAAGGTTTAATGTTTTGCGCGCTTCGCTGGGATTTGGCAGGTCTTGATATTTTTCGAGTTCAACGCCGTTGGGAGCGACGAGAGTTGGTAAATGGGTAAATTGGGAATTGGTTGCGCGCGCTAATATATTTCGCAAAGCCTGATTTGTGGTGGTCATTAGTTTGCGCCCACGAACCTTAACAAACTGACGCAGCCACCACGCGCCCATTTTGCCCGCCACATCCGCGTGCATTTCGAGGACGACGGGCGATTTCCGTGCGAGCGCAAAAACAGCGGATTGCGGCAGCCATGTGTAGATTAATTCCGCGCGGAATTGTTCCGCGGCGAGCTGCGCGTTGTAAATAAAATCGAAGCGGCGGAACAATTTGCGCGAGCAAATCAACTCGATGGGCGGAATCTCACGCAAGCCGTAATGCGTAAGCAGAGTCTCCTTGCTTGCGGATTGGGTTTCGGCAGGCGCGAAAATCTTCAAATCATGTCCCAACTGCATCAACGCCTGCGCGACTTTCATCGCCTGAATTGAATTTGCAGTTAATGATGGTATTCGTGAATTGGTAATTAACGCTATTTTCATAACAACTTTAAACCTTAAACCTTAAACTTGTCTTGTAACTTGCAACACGCCCCGCCCTGCCATCACGCCCACCGATGCAATGTAATAATACGAAAGTAACCCGCCCGCCGCGACGACTCCGTATTGTGGAACAAGCCAGAACGAGAGCGCAAGTTTTGTCACGCCTGCGATGAGAGTCACATACACGGGGAACTCTGGAAAGCCAAGCGCAAGCAACAGCGGACGATTCCAGAATAGCGTGTAATTGAATGCCAGCCCGATGGTTAACGCGACCAGCGCGGGATATGCTTCGAGATATTTATCTCCCGCGTAGATTTGAATCACCCAGCGCCCGAAGAGAATTAATCCCAAGCCAAGCGCCGAATTATAAGCGAATGAAAACGCGGTGATT
The DNA here is from genome assembly GCA_022729775.1 of Anaerolinea thermophila. Classification (GTDB taxonomy): domain Bacteria; phylum Chloroflexota; class Anaerolineae; order Anaerolineales; family Villigracilaceae; genus Villigracilis. The sequence continues at coordinate 5,936 of DZBA01000182.1, forward strand.
TTCTTTAGGAAACTTTTGAGCCGCGCCCAGTTTTTTTCAACCGCCAGCCGATTAATTTCGGGGAAGGTGGTGGCTATCAACGGGTCGGCGGGGATGGCGAGAAAATGCGCCAACGTGAACGCCACGCGATAATATCCGACTGCGGTGGTGTCGAGGAAGAGTCCCACCCAAATCAACTCGCTTTCGCGGAAGATTTTGATAATCGTCGCGCTGATGTTGGAACTGATTGCAAAGCGGATGATTCCGCGCGCGGAATCCAGTTTTGCGATTGGCGTCTTCCACCAGTCCGCGCCTAACGCTTTGCGAAGTTGCGTTTGCGCGGCGAGGAATAATCCCAAACCGAGAATGGATTTTCCCAATAAATAGGCAATCAGGACGACCAAAATTCCGCCGTCGAGAAAGAACGCGCCTGCAATCATCAATGTAGAAAGAACCGATTGAATTAAATTGATAACGCCCTGTTGTTTGATTTTATCGGTGACTTGCAAAATGCCAATGGATGTTTCAGTGTTGAAGTTTGCCAGCAAGCCGATGGCGTACGCGCTGAACATCCACGCCGCGCCGCTTGTTTTCGCGAGATAGATTTCCGCGAATCTTGCGGAAAGAATCACAACGAGAAAGGCAATCAGCGAAACAGACGCTTCGGTCAGCGCGGCGGATTTCATCAGCGCGGCGGCTTTTTCCTTTTCTCCCTTGTTGAGATATTCGCCGCCGTAACGCACGACAATCTCGCCCATGCGGAACGAAAATAAACTGTTGACTGTCGAGGCGAATGCCATCACCACACCGAGCAGACCAAACCCAGCGGGACCAAGTAAGCGCGTTGCCATGGCGCCTTGCAGCACGCTCAACCCCAGCGCGATGGTGTTGTTGCTGAACAGCGCCCCGCTGGAGCGCATCACTTTCGAGAAGAGGGGATCATGTTTGAAGCGGTCAAGAAAAGACATGGGCGCGATTATACCCATCACGGTCACAAATTGCGCTTTCTTTGGAAATTTGTTTTTTT
>DZBA01000183.1 GCA_022729775.1 Anaerolinea thermophila
CAAACTCCGCAAGAAAAGGAAAGATTAGAACGCCAAATCCAAAATATAGATTCTTCCATTGATTCACTCGTCTACGAGTTATACGGGTTGAATGAGGAAGAAATTAAAATTATAGAAAGCAAGCCTTAATAGGTTTCTTAAAACCTGTTAGAGACTGTTTAATAAGTACCTTTCTGTACACGGATGACGCGGATTTCACGGATTCTCACGGAAAAATCTTAAAAAAATCCGCGTAAGTCCGCGTAATCCGTCAAATCCGTGTACAAAAGGCTTGTAGCGCATAAATCAAGAAGGTTAAACCGAGTTATTAAACAGTCTCTTAGGGTTTAACGCCATCCTGATAATCTATTTTGGGCGTTTGGTAAATTATGAATATCTTTACAATTGATATGCCCACAGTTTTGTTTTTTCTGTTTTTTGGGAATCTCATTACGGCTGTTTTACTCGCGCTTTATCCCGTTGATAATTTTTCGCGTCGAACTTATGGGCAATTTCTAATAGGCAAATTATTCCAAAGTCTGGCATGGATATTGCTCGCCATGCGCGGTAGTATCCCCGATGTTTATTCGGCGTATGTGGGCAATTCTTTTTTGCTGGCAGGGCTTGCGCTGGAAGCCCTGGCGTTTATTAATGTGGATGATCCCAGCAAAAGGTGGGAAATTTTTTATGCCGCCATTGTCGGTCTTTTTGTCGTCGTTTTTTGGACGTTGGCAAAAAAGCCCAATCAATATGTGTATGTATCATCCTGGTTTGCGGCGGTTGTTTTTCTCTCTGTAGCAATCTTGCTGCTTCATAGCGCGCGGAAATCCGCTTTGAGATATGTCATGAGCGCGGTCTATTTGTTTTCCTGCTGTGTTTTGATTGTTCGGGGTATCAATGCTTTCAATGTGGCGGACTTCCAATTAATCTCCCACAATGCGGTTCAGGATGTGGCTTTTCTTGCCACCTACAGTATGATGATTTTGAGCGGCGCGAACTTTTTGCTTTTAATGAGAGAACATTCTGATCAACTATTAAAAGAGGCGAATCATAATCTTGATAATCTGGCGCGGACAGACAGTTTAACTGGGCTGGCAAACCGTCGCAAATTCGACGAATATTTGGCATTCAGTATTTTGAAAAGCCGCCGCGACGCCGAGCCGCTGACGCTGATTTTGGCGGATGTTGATTATTTCAAAAACTATAACGACCTGTACGGGCATAGACTTGGCGATCAATGTTTAGTGGCTGTGGCGAATAGTCTAAAACAGCAGTGCAGCCGCAGCACAGACCTGATTGCCCGTTATGGCGGCGAAGAGTTTGTAATCATTTTGTGGAATACCAACGCAGAGGCAGCCTGTTTGATTTCTGAAGCAATCCGCAACAACATCATGGAACTTGCCATACCGCACGCGGACTCGGATGTGAGCAAGTACGTCACCTTGAGTCTTGGCGTTTTTTCGGCTGTGCCTGTATCAGATAAACATAACCCCGATTGGTACATTGTCGGAGCCGACCAACGCTTGTATGAAGCCAAACATATCGGGCGAAATCGAAGCGTGTGCGACTAGGCAATGACGGCGTTGATTTTACATATAAAGCCTTTCGTCATTTTTAACTACGATGGGGATACGATATAATTCACCATCCATGAATAAGTCACTAAAAATCATTCTTTTCATTGCCGCCATTTTTTATCTTGCCTTTATTGCAGGCACATCATTTGTTGTCCAAAACGAGCGATATTTTACGCTCGTTGATGATGCGATGATTTCCATGCGTTACGCGCGCAACCTCGCGCAAGGTCACGGCTTGGTGTGGAATGTGGGCGAAGCGCCTGTGCAGGGATTTACCAACTTCGGCTGGACACTTTACATGGGATTTTTGCACCTCTTTCCATTTGCCGCTTCCAAGATTTCTCTCGCGGTGATGCTCACCTCAGCGTTGATTCTGCTGGGGAATATTATCGTCGTTCATAAGATTGCCGAAGTCCTCGCGCCCGAATCGAAATTTGCGCCGATGTTCGCGGCGATTGTCACGGCGTTTTATTTTCCGCTGGTGTTCTGGTCGCTGCGCGGGATGGAAGTCGGGGCGCTGGTCTTGCTCGTTGACCTTGCGCTGCTGCTGGCAATAAATTCCAAAACGGATTCCAAAGTCTCCAGACTTTGGAGTGGAAAGCGAACATCTGGAGATGTTCGACTCCGAATTGGCTTGATTCTCTCACTGGCGATTTTTGTCCGCATTGACGCGGTCATCGCGGCGGTTGTCATCGTTGCTTATCTTTTCTTCAAAGATAAAAAATCCTTCATCATCCCCGCTGTGATGGTCGCGCTGACGACAATAGCCATTCTATATTTTCAGCAAACTTATTTCGGCGATTTCCTGCCCACAACGTATTATCAAAAGGTGACGGGGTACACGCTCTTTGCGCGCGTCAAACATGGCTTGTTGATGTTCAACGAGTTTGCAACACGCGACACGCTTTTCTTGTTTTTATTTTCACTGGCGGGGATTTTCTTTTATAAACAATTCACGCTCGAAACCTATTTGCTCGCTGCAATTTTCCTCGCGCAATGCGCTTATTCAATTTACGTGGGCGGCGATTACGCCGAGTTCGAGACCAACGCCGCGAATCGCTTCGTCACGCAGGGAATGTCCGCGCTGCTGATTCTTTTCGCGTGGATGATGAGCCGCGTTTTGTCCGACTTGATAATCAGCCGGACTCCAAAGTCTCCTGACTTTGGAAACTCACTTGCAAAATCTGGAGATTTTGCAGTCCCGCTGGCGGTTATTGTATTAATCATCATTAGCGGTGAACCGTGGACGATATACGCGATTGATAACGCGCCCCTGCTCAAAGCGGACATTCGCCGCGTGAAGTTGGGGTTGCACATCGCGCGAAACACCGACCCCGAAGCGGTGATTGCCGTCCACGCGGCGGGACAAATTCCTTATTACGCCAACCGCGCGACGATAGACCTGCTCGGCTTGAACGATCTCATCGTCGCCAAGGGACAGGGTAACGGCGAATTTTACCCGGGACATAACAAATGGGATTACGATTACAGCATCGGACAATTGCAGCCCGACCTCATCGCGGATAATTTCACCGCGCTTTCAGGTTATATGCGCGGACATGATCAATATCAAATGCTCGAAAGCGATATCTACATCCGCAAAGACAGCGCATATATCAACGTAAACGGACTTTCATCGAAAGAATACAGGTAAATTAACAAGGAGAAAAAATGTCATCATCCCCCGTTGCGCCAAAACATCCACACCACATTACCCAGCACGGACAAACCCGCGTGGACGATTATTACTGGATGCGCGAAAAAGAAAATCCCGAAACGATTCAATACCTGCGCGCCGAAAGCGATTACCTCGAAGAGACGATGCAGCACACCTGTCCCTTGCAGGAAAAATTATTTGCAGAGATGAAAGCGCGCATCAAGGAAAATGACGCGAGCGTGCCTGAAAAACGCGGCGAATATTTTTATTACACGCGCCACGAAGCAGGCAGGCAATATCCCATTTTTTGCCGCAAGCATAAATCGCTCGACGCGGCGGAAGAAATCCTGCTCGACCAGAATCAACTGGCGGAAGGAAAATCATTTTGCAGCGTCAGCGGATTTGCGGTCAGTCCGGATGGGAAGAAACTTGCCTATGGCGTGGATTGGGGCGGCGCGGAAGAATACACCCTCTTCATCAAAGATTTGACAAGCGGAGAGTTGTATCCCGAATTTTTTGAAAGGACGCTTGGCAGCGCATACGAACGCATTGGTATCGAATGGGGCAATGACAACGAAGCTGTTTTTTATGCGACCTTGAATGACGCGCAGCGACCCGAAAAATTGTTCCGTCACAAATTGGGCGATGACCCCAAAAACGACGAGATGCTCTTTCATGAAGCGGATGAATCTTTCTTCCTGTATTTTCATAAAACGCGCGATGACGCTTATATTATGACCTACCATTATGCAACCAACTCGCGCGAGATGCGATTTCTGGATGCGAACCACCCCAAAGGTGAGTTGAAAATTCTCCAGCCGCGCGTGGATGGTTTGGATTATTTTGCGGCGCATCATAAGGGGAATTTTTTCATCGTCAATAATGACGGCGCAAAAAATTTCAAATTAAGCGTTGCGCCTGTTGACGCTTGCGGCAGGGAAAATTGGAAAGACCTTGTCCCTCACCGCGCGGATGTCCTTGTGGAGATGGTGGATACCTTCGCGGATTTCATCGTGCTTAGCGAGCGCAAAGGTGGATTGCGGCAGCTGCGTTTGAGCGCGCCCGATGGCGTGAGCGATGTCCGTTATGTCTCATTCCCTGAAACGGCTTACACAGTGTATTTGGAAATGAATTCGGAATTCGACGCGCAGGCTTTACGATTTAATTATTCATCTTTGGTTACGCCCAAGTCAATCATTGATTTTCACGCAGCGACGGGCAAATGGGAGGTCAAGAAAGAAGATGAAATCCCCAGCGGATATGATAAGTCGCAATATGTTTCTGAGCGCATTCACGCCACTGCGCCTGACGGTACGCAGGTCCCGATGTCCATTGTGTATAAAAAAGGATTGAAGAAAGATGGGAACAATCCCGCGCTGATGTATGGCTACGGCGCGTATGGCGCCATCATTGACGCGGAGTTCAATTCAAATTTGTTCAGTTTGATCGAGCGCGGATTTATCTTTGCCATTGCTCACATTCGCGGCGGATACGACTTGGGGCGCGAGTGGTACGACGACGGAAAGGTCTTGAATAAGAAAAATTCTTTTACTGATTTCATCGCGTGCGCGGAGCATCTCATCGCGGAAGGGTTTACGTCAAAGGAAAAACTTGGCATCGAAGGCGCGTCTGCGGGCGGGCTGTTGGTTAGCGCGTGCGTCACGATGCGCCCGGATTTATTCAAGGCGGTGATTTGCCGCGTCCCCTTTGTGGATGTGGTGACCACCATGAGCGACCCGACCATCCCATTGACCACGCTCGAATATACCCAGTGGGGCAACCCTGATAATAAAGAACACTTTGATTATCTCATGTCCTATTCCCCGTACGACCATATTCGCGCGACGGCGTACCCCAACATGTACATCAGCACTGGTTTGAACGATCCGCGTGTGGCATTTTGGGAGCCAGCCAAATTTGTCGCCAGGTTGCGCGATATGAAAACTGATGACAATATGATTGTATTTTATGTCAACTATGACTCTGGTCACGCAGGGGCAAGCGGACGATATGACCACCTCAAAGAGCAGGCGCGCTATTACGCATTTTTAATGGATAGGTTGGGAGTAAATTAAGAAAATCGTTTTGTACACGGATTTGACGGATGGCGCGGATTCTCACGGACTTTTTTATCGTGCTTATCCGCGCCATCCGTGTACAGATTTTCGTGATTTGTAATGGGTTGTATCTCAATTTGGACTAAATCTCTGTTGTCAAAAAATCCAAAAGAACATTTTTATCTCATTGGCATCCACACTCCAAAAATCATCCAAGCCACGCCCAGCGCCAGCACGGTATTGAACAACGTCACCAGCAGAAAGACAATCACCGGCGACCAGCCCATTTTCTTCAACTCACTGGTGGAAAACTCAAGTCCCATGCTGACGAAGGCAAGCATGAACGCCCAATTTTTAAGCGCTTCGATGGCTGTGCCTTTACCGCCGTCAATCCAGCCGAAGGTATACAGGATGGATGCCAACACAAATCCCAGCACGAATTTGGGAAAGCGTTCCCAGAGCAAACTTATGCTGGGACGTTCATCCGGCTTCCGCTCCACGACCACGACGAAATAAAACGCCAGCAAAAACGCCACCAATCCCATAAACGCATTTTGTGTCGCCTTGACAATGGATGCAATCTCCTGCGCCTGTTCACCGTAGATCGTTCCCGCGCCGACGACGGCAGCAGTTGTGTCAATGTTCCCGCCAAACCACGCGCCCGCAACTTCCTGCGGCAAGTTCAGCGCGTTTGCAATGACCGGGGCAATGACCATCAACGGCAGGGCGGTGATGATAACCAGCGTGGTCACGTAGGTCACCTGTTCTTTTTTTGCAAGGACAGAACCCGCCGCGGCAATCGCCGCTGAAACGCCGCATACCGCCAGCGCAGTGGACATGACCGCGCGCAGCTTGTCATCGAGTTTGAATTTGCCCGAAAGCCACCAGCCGAAGAAGAACACGCTTGTAATCATGATAAAGCCCTGTACAATGGCTCCGCCCGCGGCAGTAGCAAGTGTTTTGAAATTAATTCCCGCGCCCAGCAGAATCAGCCCAATTTTCAGGAATAGTTCGGTGCGAATCCCCGCGCGGACATAATCATGTTTCTTGAATGTCTTAAGCAGAAAATTCCCTGCCACGCCAAGCGCCGCGCCCCACAGCGGATATTCCAATACTTTGCCCGGAATGCCAAACGGAAGTTTCGCGCCGTACACTTGCTGGGTCACCAGCCATGCCAGCCACGCGAGAAATAGGACAATCCCAAGTCCAAGCAAAAAGCCAATGGGATTTGTTTGTTCAAGATGTGAGGTAGATGTTTTATGATGTTTTCTGGGCATGGCGAAGCCTCCTAGAATTTAATGTTGATTCCGTTTTCCCCAAGAACGCCAATCGCTGCAAGCAAAATCAGAACAAAAGCGAGAATTACTGAAAGCCAATCTTCATTAATTTTATTCATCGCGCGCCTCTTTTTTTTTCTTCATTATACGCGAGATAAATCTCATATTACTAACTCACCTTACGCAAAACGTTCCGAAGGTTGGCACAATGTAACCACGTTTTACGAGGAAACCTTCGGAACGGTGCGTAACATCAGTTACTAAAAAGACCTTTGAGATGTTTCGCTCAAAGGTCTTTTGTGTGATTACCGATTTATTATCCAGCTGCTGCTTTTGCGACGATGTCTTCCAACATCTTGGTTGTGAGCGACTTCGGACGTT
>DZBA01000184.1 GCA_022729775.1 Anaerolinea thermophila
GCGCTAATAAGGTTTTTCCTGAGCCCGGTGAGCCAGCCATCAACACATTATGCCCGCCCGCGGCAGCAACTTCCAACGCGCGTTTGACATGCTCCTGTCCCTTCACTTCGCTGAAATCGGTGGGGACAAAAAGCGGCTCGAGTGAATCATTCGCGGCGCGATAAGGCTCGATCAATTGACGACCCGAAAGGTGGGCGTATAAATCCGCGAGCGATTTGACGGGATATACTTCGAGATCGGGAATCAGCGCGGCTTCGGGCGCGTCCACTTCGGGGACGAACATCCGCGTATATCCATTGGCGCGCGCGGTGGCTGCCATCGGCAAAACGCCGCGCGTGTGACGGACGATCCCATCCAGCGAAAGTTCGCCGAGGACGAGCGAGTTTTCGATTGATTCTTGGGGGAGATAGCCCGCGAGGATAATCACGCCAAGCGCGATGGGTAAATCATACGCGGGTCCTTCCTTGCGGACGACGGCAGGCGCGAGGTTGACAACAATCCGATGGCGTGGGAAATGCAAGCCCGCGTTTTTGACGGCGGTCTGCACGCGCTCGCGGCTTTCTTGCACTGCCGCGTCGGGCAGCCCGACAATCGTCACACCCGCCATCCCGTTGCTGAAATCCACTTCCACTTCGACGATGACGCCTTCAAGTCCCACAACTGCGCAGGAATAAACTCTTGATAACATGGGCGTATTTTATTCCTGTTTTGTATTTTGCGTAACCCAAAAAGTTTCCACCTCTCCCTTGCCTTTGATGGAAACCATGCCGCGCTGCTCGCATGGAATTTCTGCTTTGATTTGCTCGCGCGTTTCGCGCGTGATTTGAATTTTATCCGCCTCGCCGTGACTCTCCATGCGGCTGGCAAGGTTGACCGTATCGCCCCATAAATCGTAGATGAATTTATGCCTGCCGATAACGCCCGCCACGACGGGTCCGCTGGCGATGCCAATGCGAAAGCGCAGCGGCTTTTCGTGAAAGCGGTGACACTTTGCGTATTCGAGCATATCCAGCGCGGCGAGAGTCAGCGCGCGGGCATGGTCTTCGCGCGGCGCGGGGACTCCAGCCGCCGCCATGTAACAATCGCCGATGGTTTTTATTTTTTCGAGTCCGTATTTTTGCAAAATCGTATCGAAGGCGATGAAAACTTCATTGAGCATGTCCACCACTTCGTCCGCTTCCATAGACGCGGAAAGCGGCGTAAAGCCGACAATATCCGCGAACAACACGCTTGCTTGCGGATGATGTTCCGCAATGTGACGCGGCTTGGCTTTTAACTTTTCCGCAATTTCGCGCGGCAGGATGTTCAGCAGCAATTCTTCGGAACGCGCCTTATACATATCTTTTTGGAAGATGAAATAATACGCGGTGATAAAGGTGATGACGAACGCGCTGCCCAAATTCATCACAAACCAAACGCGGATGAATACCTCGGGCAGGGGCTGTTGAAATGGAATCCAATTTTGAACAGAGCCGCTTGCCACCATCACCGCGAGGAATGCCGCAAACCAGCCCAGGGCGCGTTTGGGTGTTTCTAAAATCATGGCGGCAAAAGGCGCCAGCGCCGACCAGAGAATCACCAGCCCGGAGTTGACAAAGCCCCCTAAAATCACCGTCAACGCGACAGGCATGAGCAAGGTCTGAGTCAACGCAAACGCGCGGAACGTGTCATACCGTTTTGTGCGGATGTAATAAACCAGCCCGATCCCCAACAACATGGAAGCCGTCAGCGGCGCAAGCGCGGCAATGTTCAACCCCAGCATAAAATATCCCCAACTCCAAATCAAGCCGGTGGGGATGAAGAGAATCGCCGCGCCCGTGATGAGGGTTTTGTTCAAGCGCGTTTGCTCGTCGTCGTTTGGGTCGCTGCCCAACGCGGCAATCGAACTCATGATTTTATTTGCGAGTGTGAAAAGGAATTTTCTCAATTATTTCGCGCCCCGCTGTTCGATTCGCGCGCGTAATTCTTTCGCGTGATTCTTCGCGGATTCTGCCACATCCAGCCCTGCGTCGGCGGCGCGGCGACCAATCCCCAGCCAGTTGAGCGCGCTCAATCGCATGGCGGAGATGATGAAGTCGAAAAATTTCTTTACGCAGTTGGCGCAAAATCGAAGGGGAAGCAGGAAGATATTTTTTAACATAAAAATCCTTTGAGCAAAAACGCCCGGTAAGACTGCATGTTTGTATTGGTCAAGTAACTGTTGAACAAAAACCTTTTACCACGAAGACACGGAGACACCGAGTTTTTCCTTTGGTTTTCTCCGCGTCCCCGTGTCTGATATGAAAAAAGGGTTTCGTAGGTCATGCTTGTAGCATGACGCTCTCGCGGGAATAACCGTCACGTTACAAACGTGACCTACGTTTTTCATCCTTCGGGGTGAACTTTGTTCATGAATACTCCGTGGTTCAAAAAAGTGTGCAACCTATTCCTGACCATTACAGAAAAGTGACACTTCGCCGCGTTTACCTTTCGACGGTGAAAATCAAAAAGTCTTTGCCCGCAAAGGTGGAAACGTAACGGCTCAACATCCCATTTGGATACAGCGCAACCAGCAGGGCTTCGGTTTCGACATCCTCTTTCCAGAAGATGTACATTTTCGGCGCGGGGACGTTCACTGTCTCGGCGATGTTTTCGCGCCACAAGGCAAAGTCGCGGTTCGGGATTCCCGCCCACACGCCGGGCAGGCGCGTATCTACCCAATGTGGGAAGGGGACAATCCACGCGGAATCGGTCTGCCCATTTTTTTCTTTGAACAGCGCGAGAACCCGTCCCATCTCGGATGTGTTCCACGCGCCCGCGCGAAAGTTCGCGTCGAACTGGTTGAAGACGATGTTGTAATTCTGGTACGCCGACATGACCAGCAGCAGCGCAATCATTCCATACGCGACGCGGACGCGCTGCTTATCCACGCTCAAAGCGGATACCAACCCGTCGAGAGTCAGCGCCGCGATGATGATCACAGTCACTGCCGCGCCGCCCGCGCGGTTCAACGCGGGATTTTCGCCGGGGAAGGCAAGCGAAAGCACCGAGGGCAAAATCAAAACCGGGATGGAGGTTAACAAAAGCAGGTCGCGCCAGTCACGCGCGCGCGCGTAGCGCGCAATCAACAACGCGACGCCAATCAAAAACAGCGCGCCGGTGACCACATCCAGCGCGGGGCGGTGCGGCATGGAGTTGACCCAAATTTCGCCGTCGTCCCAGTTGAACATCAGCAAGCCTTTGTATAAATTCGAGAGGAAGATTTGCAGCGCGGAGCCGGGCAGCGGCGCTTCCACCGTCCCAACGCGCGAGAAGGCGCGGTAGCCGAAGATGTCCGGGTGCGCGAGCCAATATCGCAGCAGCGGAATGAAGACAAAAATCGAAATCCCTGCGACGATGATCAATTGCCAGATGGCGCTTTGACGCAATTCTTTTTCGCGCGCGTGCAGGATGTAAATCACAAACGCAACCACAACCAAAATCGGCATGATGCGAAAAGGCGAATATCCATGCAAGCCGAGTCCGAGGAAAAGCCCGGTGATGATGAAGTCGTTGCGGCTGCGGGTGCGAAGTCCGCGTATGAGGTAATACAACGTCGGCGCGACGAAGAGCGGGTAAAGCGGGAATCTTAATCCGATGCGCGAGATGACGTTGTTCCAATAGGCGATGCCGAAGAGAAAGAGCGCAAAGAGTCCCGCGCGTGGATTCCCAAATTCTTTTCCCAGCAAATAAATGTAGGGGAGCGTGAGAATGCCGAGCAAAGCCGTGCCGATTTTGAGGCTTAAAAATGAAAGCCCCGTGTTGAAGAAGGTTGCAACGAGCAGCGTCCAATACATTTGAATCGCTTCGCGCCCGGTGTTGCGCTCGAAGAAAATTTTTGCCTGTCCCTGCGTGATGTCGTACACATCGAGAATTTTTTCCGCGTGGTCGCTGAACGGCTCGACAGGGATTTCATTGATGCGATACAGCCTGAAGAATATCGCAATGCCAAACGCGGCAAGCGCAACCATATTGAAAATGATTTTTTTGCGGCGCGTTTCCGGGCTTGATTCTTGCGGTGTTTTTGGCGCTTTCATCCACAAACCGTAGACCAGAGTCGCCAGCGCGAGCATCCACAGCGCGAGATTGGTCGGCGTGAAGCGGTCATCGCCAAAACTGATGAAGGCTGCCAGCGCGAGGATGACAGACAACAAAAATGGAATCAGCCGCGTGGTCAGGTCGTCATGCGTTTGTTTGGGCAGGGGCAGCGCGGGCAAGTGCCACTCGTCTTTTTGATGCGCCCAAAATACAAAGCCAATGGCGAAGACGTACAGCGCAAGTCCCAGCGCGGCTTGGCGGTATTGCGGTTCGAGCGATAACTGTGCGGCAAGCGCGATGAAAAATGCCAGCGTGGAACGCCAGGGGAAATGCTCCGCGCGCGCGGGTTCTTCAGGCTGCTGCTCGATTTGCTGCGCGACTTCCACCTCCAGCGCGCGATTCAACTCAGCGCGGCGGCGCGCATCCCACAGGGAACGGATGAAATTAAAGAACGAAACCCAGTCCTTTGTGACAGATTTGTACAGGTCAAGGACGGTGGGTTCGTTTTCAGTTGGAATTGGGTTGTTATCTTCGGTCATATCCGCCCAAGTTTACTTCATCTTTGTAGAACGGACTTAAGTCCGTTCTACTTTTTTCTTGCAATCACAATCACGCTTTCGCCCCAGCGCATTGGCAAAAAGACAATGCCGGTGATGGCTTGCAACCCGCCGAGCGAGCCGAAGAATAATTTTTGAATCATCGGCGGAACAAAGCGGATGTAAGGCACGTCCCAAAAGCCATCCGAAAAAACGCGGAGGAGTTCAAAGCCCGCGCTTTGAATCATCCCCAGCCATTCTTCCGGTTCTTTGAGCGAGATGTGCGTCGGGTCCTGGTAGCCGATCCATTTATTGCCCTTCCACGGTTTGAGCAGCGAGCCGAGGTTTGGCGTGGCGAGGATGAGGATTCCGCCCGGTTCAGTCACGCGCCCAATTTCGTTAATCGCTTTCGCGGGTTCGGGTAAATGCTCGACGATGTGCTTAATGATGATCACGTTGAACGCGCCATCTCGATATGGAAGTTCCTGCGCGGACGCGGTTTGCAGGCTCGCGGATTCTGCCGCCGCTTTGGATTGTTTCACCGCCCAGTGATTCAAGTCCATGCCGAAGGAATTGAAGGTATGCGAAAGGTCGCCCACCAAATGTCCCATGCCGGAGCCGATTTCGAGCAGGCGCGCGCCGCGCTTTCCATATCGGCGGGCAAGCGTGGCAAAGAAGCGGTTAGACCACCAATACATGCTGTATTTGGCGAAGGTGATGTTGGCGTACGTGTGCGTGGAGAAATATTTTTCGTCGAAGGACATGGTTGGTAATTGGTAAATTGGTGATTGGGAAGTTGGCGATTGAGAAGGTAGAGTCTATCACATAAAAAAGGGACAACTACGCGAGTCGTCTTGAACTTTTACAACACGGAATCCGCAGCGTTTTTAAGTTGTATAATTTAGCCCATGAAGCAAATATACGAATGGGATAAAAAGAAAGCCCGTCTCAATCTCGCAAAGCATAAGGTAAGTTTTGAAGAAGGCGAGACGATTTTTGACGACCCGCTTCTGATAACTTATTCCGATGAGTTTCATTCGGAAAAAGAGGAGCGCTGGATTAGTATCGGCATGTCTAAAAAAGAAAGAGTGTTATTGGTCGTGCATGTCGAAAAAATGGAAACCAAAGAATTTATTTTGATTCGAATCATTAGCTGCCGTAAAGCGACGCCGGCGGAAAGAAAATTGTATGAAAAAGACCAACACCATTAATCCCAAAGAGTATGACGACGGTATGCTGCCTGAATATGACTTTAAGGGACAAGAGGGCGCGCGCGGCAAGTATTATCGCGGCAGGCAAAAAGGCTACATCGTGCGTATTCGCCATGAAGACGGCACGGTAACGGTGCGGCATGTCGGTCCCGCAATTACGCTCGACCCGGATGTCGCCGCGTACTTCCCTGATTCCGAGAGCGTCAACACGGTTTTGCGGACATTAATTGCGCTGATTCCCAATAAACAAATCGGCGAGAAAAAAGAAAAATATAAAACCGTAAAAAGAACTGCAAGGAAAAAAACTGTCGGGAAATAATAATAGAGACCTACGAGGCTTCGCGCAAGCGCCTCGTAGGTCTTTGCGTTAAATTTGGAAACTATGGCTACGGCAAGGTTAGGAATTCACGTTTTGCGCCTTATCCTTCCTTGCAATATAAAATGTAAATGCGCCATCATCCACAGGTTTGGGAGAGGCGTATGGTTTGACGTAACTTTCCGTTGGCGCGAGATTCCATTTGGTGCGCGAGATGACCCAATTGCCGGTTAAGGCTTTGGCGACGACAGAAGGCAGCCCGAAGTAATGTCCCCATTCGAGGACGCGCATTGAGGCTGGCGAGAAGTAGTGCCACCACTTTTCGAGCGTGAAGCCCGCGCGGTTGAGTCGCGCTTCCCACACGTCGGGCTCGTCCGCGTGATGGACGCGTGAAATTTTGCGGAACCAATTTTCATACGGCTTGCCGAAAACTTTGGTTAAGGAGAGTGAAGAAAAATAGCGCGGATTTGGCACGCAGAAATAAAACGGCGCACCGGGTTTCAACACCCGCGCGGTTTCTTTCAACACTTCGTCAATGTGCGGGATATGTTCGAGGACAGAGTTACTTAATCCGCTGGAGAAATGATTGGAGGGGAAGGGAGAAAGCGCGCCATCCGCTTGAATCAGCGATTTATACGCGCCATAGCGAGTCGCCTCGCGCATGGAAAATCTCCACGGGTCGAGTCCCACATCCAGTTTTTGGTCGAATGTTAAAGACGCGAAGTGACCATCTCCGCAGCCGACATCGTACACGGGCGCGGGCAGGGGTAAATCCTGATAATAGGATGATTCCACTGCGCG
>DZBA01000185.1 GCA_022729775.1 Anaerolinea thermophila
AACGGCAGCATGAAATTTGCCATGCTTCTTTACCCAGTTTGGGTTGGGCTTTTTCTATACTTTTTATATGCATGGGGTGTGTTGCGACAATCCTTTAACCCGCAGGGATTTCTGGCTGTGGTGTTTGGGCTTATGGCTATTTCGCTCCCATTCCGCGTTTTTAGGGAAATGCGTTTTGGCGAACAGATTGTCGTAAAACGATACATCCTCCCTGATTTGGTCATGGAATATAAGGACATCATCTCTTACGACTATATGCATTTGGACACGAAAAACAAGGGCGTGTCGTTGTATATGATTACTCGCGGTAGTTACGAGGAACTCGATCTGATTATTCAAAGGCTGATGAGCACGCGGAAGATTAAGTTGATGAAGAAATGAACACTTTTACCCCCCGTCCCTCGCAAGAAAAAATTCTCCGCTACAATGGCGGACGGCTTGGCATTGCCGCTGTCCCCGGCGCGGGCAAGACGCACATCCTCTCCGCGCTGGCAGCGCAAATCATTCGCAGCGGACAACTACAAGACGAGCAAGAAGTCCTCATTGTCACGCTGGTCAACTCAGCGGTGGATAATTTCGAGACGCGCATCAAAAAATTCTTCGGCAACCCGGTCGAGGCGATGTATAAATATCGCGTGCGGACATTGCACGGGCTGGCGCATGACATCGTGCGCGAGAAGCCTGCGGGCGTTGGGCTGGATACTCAATTCAAAATTGTGGATGAGCGCGAAGCGGCGGCGATTCGTTCCGAAGCAGTGCGCGCGTGGATGTCGAATCATTCGCTCGAAGAATATCTCGACCCCGCGTTGGATGCATCGAAACGCGATTGGGTTAGCCGCGAGCAGTTGCCCAGAATGGTCGAGTCGCTTGCGCTGGCTTTCATCCGCTCCGCGAAGGACAGGCTGCTCACGCCGGAGACTCTGCGCCTCAAATTGGATTCATTTCCTATGCGGCTTCCGCTGGCTGAGCTGGGAACTGAAATCTACGCGGATTATCAGCGCGGGTTGAATTATCGCGGCGCGGTGGACTTCGATGATTTGATTCGCCACGCGCTGACCTTGCTCCAAAATGATGATGAGTATCTCGCGCGGATCAGTTATCGCTACCCGTTTATTTTGGAAGATGAAGCGCAAGACTCCAGCCGCACACAGCAGCGCATTCTGGAATTAATCAGCGGCGCAAGTGGAAATTGGGTGCGCGTGGGCGACCCCAACCAAGCCATCTTCGAGACCTTTACTACCGCTGACCCGGAACTACTGCGCGATTTTATCCGCAAGAACCCGCATCATGATATGCCCGAATCGGGACGCTCGCAGCCATCAGTGATTGCCTTAGCGAATCATTTGATTGATTGGACGATGAACGCGCATCCCGACCGTAACGCGCGCGGCGCGCTCAGCATTCCACATATTGCGCCCGTCCCCGCAGGCGACCCGCAGCAAAATCCACCTGACGATCCTGCCGCGGTTAAATTAATCGGCAAAAAACATACGCCCGAAGAAGAACTCAACGCGGTGGTGAAATCGGTCAAGCAGTATGTAGATTCGATTGCGGATTTGCCCGATGAACAAAAGCCGACCATCGCCGTGCTTGTGCCGATCAACTTTCGCGGCGCGGATATGATCGAAGCGTTGAAGAAAAACAACATCGCGGTTGTCGAGTTGATTAACTCCACATCCGAAACGCGCGCGGCGGCGGGTTCGTTGAATTATTTGCTGTCCTACCTTGCCGACCCGCAATCGGCGGGGAAGTTGTCGAAAGCGTATCAAGTCTGGCGAAGGGATTGGAGAGGGCAGGGCGTAGAGAATAGCGAAGCAACCTCTGACGAAGAGAGCGCTTCGACAGAGGAGCGCAGTCGAGAAAGAAAAACGCTTCTTACAATGACAACAAATATTTTGAAGAAGATATTGCATATCGAAGATTACATTGCGCCGAGTCACGAAGATTTGCTGGAGACGCTATCTGAATCCGCAGAAGTTATGGAAGAACTGCGCGCCTTCCGCGTGAATGTGCAGAGATGGCTGAACGCGGTTACGCTGCCCATTGACCAGTTGATTCTCACCCTTGCGCAAGATGTATTTACCAAGCCCGCCGACCTTGCGCTGGCGCATAAACTTGCGCTGGTACTGCGTCAAACCGCAGAGACGCATCATGATTGGCGGCTGCCTGAACTGGCTGGCGAACTGACTCTCATCGCAAAAAACGAACGCAAGTTCATCGGCTTCTCGGAAGATGATTCTGGGTTTGACCCGGAACGGCATCGCGGTAAAGTGGTGGTAACCACCATGCACAAAGCCAAAGGTCTCGAATGGGACCGCGTGTATTTGACTTCCGTCAACAATTACGACTTTCCATCGAATGATCCGAGTGATTACTTCATCTCGGAAAAATGGTTCGTGCGCGGGAAGTTGAATCTCGAAGCCGAAGCGCTGGCGCAGCTTTCCGCGCTTGAATCCAACAGCGAGTATGACGGATATGAAGAAGGCGTTGCTACCTTGCAATCGCGTTTGGGATATGTGAAGGAACGCCTGCGCCTGTTCTATGTGGGCATCACCCGCGCAAAGCGGGAGTTGATTGTCACATGGAACACGGGGCGCAAAGGCGACGCAAAGCCGAGCCGCGCGTTTTCAGAGTTGATTGAATGGTGGGTGGGAAAATAACGAACAAAACCCGCCCGCCATTCTCTTTACTCCGTAGTACAATGAAATCAAGTTCGCCAGTGGTGAAAGCGTCGTAAAATTTGTTTTTCCGTATGGGGAATGGGTATCTGCGAAACAATGCCATAAAGCGTAATCATCATAAAACTCCAAAAGCGCCGCTTGAGAAGGCGCATTGAATCGTTTAACCAAGATGAGGAGAATTACATCAGATGAATAAAGCGATGTTCGAAGAAAAATGGGACATCATCCGCGAACAGGTCACTGCGCGTTGGAGCCTGATCGTCGAGTACGACTTGAACAAAGTGGATAAAGCAGACTCTAAACTCGATAAGCTTGTCACCATGTTGTTGGTCAAATATGGATATACCCCTCAAAAAGCCCGTGAAGAAATTGGCAAACTCTGGGCTGAGTATCAATCAAAGCATAAAGTCAACGTTTAAGGAGTAAGACAAGTGGAAACAACAGCAGTCAAAACCAAAGCAAAACGTCCATCCAAAGGGATGCGTAAACATAACCGCAGGGTAAAACAGGAAGCGCGTCGAATCAGCGTTCCCGGCACGGAAGTGAAAAAGAAAAAACGCGCGGCATGATGCAAGAAAAAAAAACGGTCTCGGACATCACATCCGAGACCGTTTTGCTACTCTTTCCCGATTCCCCTTTTTTGCGATTCATCGCGCAGGGTTAACAAAACCTTATGCAGGTCAAGTCCGCGCTTGCAGGCAACTTTGGATTTTTCCAACGCTTCATCAGACCATAACGTGCGCGTGGAAAGAACTTCTTCATCGTCCATGATTATCAATTGAACAAGCGTGCTTAATGAAACATCCTGTTCTGGAACTTGGGCAAGGTCGCAATCCGCGCAAGCGCGACATTCATATAAGTTGATTCCTGTCGCGTCGCGGACAATCAAGCGCAGACTCATAACGTTAAAATTCGTCCATTTTGGGTCGCAGCGACAAGGTCATCACAACCACGTCCGCGCAGTCACCGTCGGGGAACATGAAGTAATCGTCCAATACGCACATGGTTTTGAAACCCAACTGCTCGAAGGCTTTGATGAATTTCGTGAAATCAGCGATAATTTCCGCGGTGAGAATGCTCAAGCCTTGTTTGCGGGCAAGGTCAATCATGGCGCGAATCATCTTTATGCCAAGACCGCGTTTACGAAAGTCTTTGGCGAGGAAAAGCCGCATCTCGCCGATGTGGCGCTTGGGACCTTCAAAGAAGTGCAGCGAAGCGCTGCCAACCACGCGGTCTTTTGAAAGAGCCAGCAAAGGCAAAACTTTTGAGTAGTCTAATTTCTCACACCACTCCTCTATAAATTTTTCGTCTTTGACTTGGTTATCTCGGAAGTAACGCATGTCTTCATCACTGACTGCGGAATAATATTCGACCAGCCGTTGTTTATCTTCGGCAACCATGGGACGCAAAAGAATATACGCGCCATCTTTGAGCGTGACCATCTCTCGAAATGTTTTAATTTGTTCAGGAAACATGTTTCCTCCGATGTAGCGCCGAATGAATTCGGCGCTACCGTGCAATTATGCGGGGACTTTTTCGACTTTGGGAGCAGGCGGGACGAAATCTTTAGGCAGCAAGCCTGCCTCGGTGACAATGCGCGGAACGACATCTTCCCAATTAACGGGCATGATGTGAATCCCATGAATGCCCTGCTTTTCGTAACCTTTAACCTTCTCGATCAATTCAAGCGCGATTTGTATGCCTTCTTCCTGCTCATTGCCAGCTTTGGCTGCCGCGTCCATGCGGTCAAGAATTTTCTTGGGGACAAATACGCCTGGCACCTGCGTCATAAACTTGCTCATCTTCGCGCTCTTGAGCGGCGTAATGCCAATCATAATATAAACTTTGTCGAGAATGTCGCGCTTGCCAAGTTCGTTCAACCAGATTTCCATGCCTTCAATATCGTAGACGAGGTTGGTCTGGAAGAATTGCGCGCCCGCGTTGACTTTCTTGTGTTCGCGGATTGCCTGGAATTTGGGATCAGACGCGAAGGGCGCAGCCGCCGCGCCGAGGAAGAACTTGGGCGGAGTCTTGATTTCGCGCCCGTCGAGATAGCGACCTTCATCGCGCATTTTTCGCAAAATCCATAACATCTGAATCGCGTCCATATCGTTGATATCCATGCGTCCGCGCGGAGCAGGGGCAAGCACGGCAGAGTCGCCTGTGATGGCAAGCACGTTGCGGACTCCCAACGCGGTCGCGCCGAGAATTTCGCCTTGCAGACTTGCCCGCGTGCGGTCACGCGCTGCGATTTGCATGACAGGCTCCGCGCCTTTTTCGACAGCGAAGCGGCTGCACGCCCAGCTGGTCATGCGCGGGGTCGCGGAAGCGTTATCGGTGAAATTAATCGCAGTCACATACGGCTTGACCAATTCGATATTCTCGATCAATTTCTTGGTCGCCATCGAAAGCGGCGGAGCAATTTCACATGCGACGACAAACTCGCCTGCTTTCAATTTTTTCTCCAAGTTGGAGACGGGTTCAGTGTACGCAGGCGCGTGATATTGATCATCGCCCTTCCACCAATCGGGTTGGCGTACTTTGCGGAAGACCAAGTCCCAGGTCTTCCAGCGGTTTTCGCCCTGATTAAGCACAATACTTTTAATGACGTTGCCTGTGCCATTGGTTTTTACACAATGAACGACATCTCCCCAAGTCTCTGTGCCGACTTTTTCCCAATCGAGCGGCGGCAGGACTTCGAGCAATTTTTCTTCGCGTCCCATCTTGAAGGAGCGATCATAGATTTTGTACCAAATACAGGGACGGGTCTTATCTACATAGCAATGTTCTGGCGTGGAACCGCCGCAAGGTCCGTTACGCAGACCTTTGGGGCACTCCATCGGGCAAATGAAAGCCGTTTCTTGCAACAAACAATTTCCGCACATGCGACAGCCAAACAGCGGACCTTTGATGGCGTATTCGAGATTTTCAAGAACCGCATTGCCGAACGATTCTTTCTTGAACGGCGAATACGCTGGCTGCCAGCGACGACCTGGGGTAAAGATGGGCATGGGTGTCTCCATTGTCATTGCGAGGAGCGTTCGTTGCGACGAAGCAATCTCCAAATAATATGAAGATTGCTTCGGGCTATGCCCTCGCAATGACAGATCACTAATTATTCAAATATCCGTCGGCGTAAATTACTTTATTCAACAGGATTTGCGTGGTCTTCCAAATGGCGGCTTGACTTGGGTCGCTCATATCGAAATCTTCGGGCTGCGGTTCATCGCTGTTTTCGATTCGTTCCGCGATTTTGTTATACACGCGCGCCAGCGGCGTGGATGTGTCTTTCGCCTCGATCCATTTGATGACGTTGTTTTGGTCTTCATCGAACGGGTTGGCGATCATCATCTGCAAGCCGACGCCCATCAGCATGGCGAGATACACGCGGTTGATCAGCGGACGGTTTTCATTCGGCACCGCGTTGGAGACATTGCTCAGCCCGACGGAAATGGTCGGCGCGGGGTCCCACGCATATTGCAGCGTGCGGACGGTTTCGATGAGGTGCGGGCAATATTGCTGGCAGCCCGAAACGGTCAACACAAGCGGGTCAATGATGAGGTTTTCCATCGGCAAGCCGACTTCTTCCATGCGCGGAATTAATGACTCGATGGCGATATTCACGCGCGCGTCCGCTTCGATGGGGATGCCCTCGGGCCGCAGGGTCAACGCGATCACCTTGGCGCCGTACTTCTTTGCCAATAGCGGCACTTTTTCCAGGCGATCGGGTTCAGCAGACATGGAATTCAAAATTGGCTGTGCCTTTGTGACGGCCTGCAACGCGGCTTCCATGCCGTCCACGTTGGTCGTGTCAATCGAGAGCGGCACGTCCACGACCTGTTCGATTGCCTTGATAATCCAGGTCCAGACTTCCGCGTAATCCTTCTTGCGCGGACCGAGGTTGATATCCACGCATTTCGCGCCCGCTTCTACTTGCTTGACAGCCAAGTCCATAAAAAATTCGGCGTCACGTTTGGTCAATGCTTCTTTGACTTTTTCAGAGATGATATGGATGTTTTCGCCAATGATATACATGGTACGTCTCCTATCGTTTGTTAGGGTAAACAGGTATACAAGTACACATGTATACCTGTTTACGTGATTACTTGATCTACTTCTTCAACGCCTCCGCCACGCTTGGGAACTTTTCCATATCCGTGTGCGGCAGGAACA